>CAZJBD010000122.1:0-7682 GCA_964544265.1 uncultured Eubacteriales bacterium | reverse complement strand
TCGGATTGTATGTCAAGACCCTCTTTGGGATTAACTTGATTCAATATGTGCACATAGCCTTGGTCGTCCTGACCATCCAGAACCTGGCCGGAAATAAGACCTTGGGATTCTTTCTATGCGCCGGCTATTTCCTGGCCGATTTGTTTCTTTTCCAGGTCGGCGGCTTCGACGTCCCCCTTCTCCGCTACGGAAGGGTTCCGGATTTCATTTATTCCAACCTCAACGGATTCGGGCCATACGGAACGATCATCGTCTGGTATACGGTCTATTGGCTTCTCTTTGGGGGCGTCCTGCTCGTCCTGAATTCCTTGCTCTGGCGCCGTCATGAGGAGACCGCTCTGAGATTCCGGCTTCGCGTCGCCCGCCAGAATTTCAGAAGAGTTCATGCCGGCGCTCTCGCTGGGCTTCTTTTGTTGTGGATAGCCGTCGGCGGTTATTTGTTTGTCAATCGCTATATCCTGAATCCTTACTTATCCAAGTCTGGAATGGACCGGATGAAGGCCCGATACGAAAAAAAGTACAAGATCTACCAAAAACTGCCCCAGCCCGAAATGCAGCATGTCGAGCTCAAAGTCGATTTTTACCCCGAAGAGAGAAATGTCTCCATTGAGGGATCCTATCTTTTGAGGAACGCCTCCGACAGGCCGATTCCCGCAATTTTCGTGAATCTTCCTGACCGAAAGATCACCGGCGTGCGCCGTCTGGAATTCGATAGGCCGTCAAAGCTGACTGACCGGGGAGAAGAATTCGGGTTCAGGGTTTTTGGGTTAGAAAGGCCGCTTGCTCCTGGGGAGTCGATCCGGCTCGAATTCAGCCTCGAGGCCGCGCCCCGGGGATTCTCCGACAATAATCCCAGAAACGAACTGGCTCAAAACGGCTGCCGGCTGCATCTTTCGGCCTGGGAAGCCAACGAATATTTCCCCACGATCGGCTATATGAGGACGTATGAGCTTGTTTCAAAAAGAGAGAGAAAGAAATACGGTCTGCCGGAAACGCCGATATTACCGCCGCTGGAGGAAGCGGACAGGTTCTATAATCCTATGGGGGTTTCATTCATCACCTACGACGCCGTCCTCAGCACCAGCTCCTCGCAAACGGCCATCACCAACAGCGACCTGGTCAGGCAATGGACGGAGGGAGGCAGGAACTTTTTTCACTACAGCTCCCGGCAACTCATGGAGAACGAGATTGTCCTTTTGTCCGGCGAATACGAGCTCAAGAGGGCAGACTACAAGGGAAAATCCCTGGAGGTTTTTTACGACCGCCGCCACCCCTGGAATGTCGATTTGATCCTCCAGGGGATCAGGAGCTCCCTGGATTACTGTTCGGAAAATTTCATGCCTTATCCCTTTCAGGCCATGCGCGTCGTGGAGGTGAGCGACTATATGGAATCCGGGGGCGCCAGGGCCCAGCCGTCCCTCATAATCTGGAAAGAGAGCGCGGGATTCATTACGGATATTCGGGCCTCAAGAGGCGTGGACGTGCTCTTCGTGGGAACGGCCCATGAGCTCGCTCATAATTGGTGGCCGGTCGTCCTGGTTCCTGCTTGGACGGAAGGCATGGGGATGATGTCCGAGGCCATTGCCCAGTACGTCGCTGTCATGTGCCTGGAAAAAGAGTACGGCCGGGGCATGACCCGGAGATTGCTCAAAAGGGAGATGGAACGATATCTCTCGCGGAGAAAAAACGAGCAAGAGGGAGAACGGCCGCTCCTCAGATCCTATCCCTGGCAGCCGTATCTAACCTACGAGAAGAGCCTGATCGCCATGTACGCCCTGCAGGATGCCATCGGCGAGGCGCGGGTCAACGGGGCCTTGAGAAAGCTTATGGTAGAGTATGCCTATATCCGCAGGGGCCTTCCCTCTCCGTTGGATCTCATGCAGGCCCTGAGGGGGGTGACCCCCCCGGAGCTTCAGGATGTCCTGACCGACCTCTTCGAGACCATCACCCTCTATGACAACCGGGCTGTTTCCGCCTCCTTTGAGCCGCTGGACAACGGTAAGTATAAGGTCAACCTGAAAGTCTCCTGTCGGAAATTCAGGTCCGATGCCTGGGGGAAGGAAACGGAAGTTCCGATCCGGGATTCCATGGCGGTCGGGATTTTGGATGATAAAGGAGAGGAGATCTACTTCAAGAAGCACTGGATCGACCGTCCGGAGATGGCGATCGAGGTCGTGGTCGACAAAATCCCGCAGCGGGCCGGGATCGATCCCTTCCTGATTCTGATCGACAAAAACCGGGACGATAATATGGTCGTTGTCAGGAGGGAGCGCTAGGTATACGTTGATCGGTTCGACCGACCCTTCAGTGAATGTGGGAACCATATCATCAAAAATCCGTATTTTTATTTAAAGAGTTTTTGCTAAAAAAGGGAGACAGCATGTCTGCCAAAAAGAATATTTCCATGCTGAGACCTCTGAATGGCATGCGCCTTTTCATTCTTGCTCTCGCCACCGTTTTGTCGGGCGCGGTGCCGGCCGTTCGCGCGGAGCAATCCCCTCCGACGCCTGAAGCCGTCGAAAAATTGGTCAACGTTGGGCAGTACAGTCTCAACTTCCGGATCATCCCGGGCAAGGGTCCGGCGATTCTTCTCGAATCTGGAGGCGGGATGGATTCCAGGGAGTGGACGGCCCTGGTCCCCGTGCTGGCGCGGGAAACCGGTGCGACCATTATCGCCTATGACCGGGCTGGATTTGGCAAAAGCGATTTGCCCGAAACGGAATATGACTTGCATGAGGACACCGACGCGCTGTGGCGGGGACTCAAGCAGCTCGGCTTCGATCAGAACCTTATCCTGGTTGGACACTCGTATGGGGGTTTCCTGATTCGCTTCGAAGCCGGCGAACACTCCGGCTCGGTCAAGGGGCTGGTGTTTGTCGATCCGTTCACGGTAGAGTTCGTCGACGCCATGGGAATCGAGGCCTGCACCAACCATCCGATGATGGGGAAGCTTCCATTCGACACATCGAAGCCTGAGAAGCTCAATAAATATCAGCGTGCCCTGGTCCGAATGGTGGGCGCCCCGAACAATAATCTAGCGGAGCAATGCGCGGCCGTGCGCAAGACGGTGCTCCCGCGAGGCCTGCCCGTGCGATTGATCACCTCCGGAAAAGATTGGCTTTCCCCTGAAGAACAAAAGATGTGGCGGCAGTCCCATGAGAGTTTAACGGCATCTATTGAGGGCGCGAAACTCGTGGTTGCCGAACGAAGCAATCACATGATCCCCTTCATGCAGCCGGACCTCGTCGTGTCCGTCGTAAAGGAAGTTGTGCATTTGGCGTTTTGATAAAGCCAATACAGCTTGCCGGTATTGAGAGTCCTGTCTCGCCGATGAATCGACAGAGACCGGGACGCTAATGCCGTTATTGTCAGAATGAGGAGGATTCAATGAAGACCCAAATCCGATTTAGAATCGTCCCCCTCGTCCTGGGATTTTTGGCCCTTGCGTTTCTCTGCCAGGCAGCCGATATCCGGGACACCGAGTTTCTCACCAGCCAGGAGGACGGCAGGTCTCAATGGACGGGGTCGGTTGAACAAAAACTCTGGGGCTTGATGACCGTCTGGTCCGAGGCGAAATTCAATTTTCCCTATTTCGATCGGATCCCGGATGTCGATTGGGATGCGAAAGTCCAGGAATACATCCCTCGAGTCATGAAAACGGACAGCCTTGACGGTTATTATGACCTTCTCATGGAATTCGCCGCCCTGCTCAAAGATGGGCATACGCAGGTCATGCCTCCCTGGATGTTCGTAAAACCAGGGTATGACCATCCGCCCCTAGAACTCCAGGTCGTGGAAGGAAGATTTTATGTGGCCCGGACCGGCGAAACCGAAGAAATCAGAACACAGAAGATCTTTCCGGGATTGGAAGTCCTGGAGATAGGCGACGACGTTCCCATACAGACTTATTTCGAAGAAAACGTCCTCAGGTTGAGCTCCTGGGGCACCAAACAGGCGGATGAGACGATAGGGTTGATTGGGATTTTTAGTGGCCCGAGGGACACTCAGGTGTCTCTCAAGGTCAAAGACCCGGATGGGACCATTCGCCGGGTTTCCCTGACTAGGAATTCATCAGAGAAGGCTGGAAACGCCTTTCAATGGCGTTGGGTGCGATGGTTCATGTTTGATCCACCCGTTGAAACCAAGATGGTGAATCCGGATATCTGCTATATCAAGGTTTCCAACTTCGGAAACGAAAAAGTCATGGAAGAATTTCAGACGGTTTTTGACCGGCTGGACCTCGCCAGGATTAAGGGGATCATCCTCGACGTCCGGTACAATCCGGGCGGGGATAGCGCTAACGGCGACAGCCTCACAAGCTTCCTGACCGACCAGCCATTGAAGGCCGAGAAATGGAAGAGCTTGTCCTACGTCCCGGCCTATCGGTCATGGGGCCGCCCGACCGGATGGCTGGAAGGCGCCCAGCCTGTCATCGAGCCCCGGGATGGAAAAAGGTTCAGCGGACCATTGGTAATCCTGACCGGGCCCGGGACGCACAGCGCCGCCGAGGATTTCCTGGTGCCCTTCCAGTATGCCAAGAGGGCCATCCTCGTGGGTGAAAAAACGGCCGGAAGCACGGGGAATCCGATCAGGATCCCGCTGCCCGGCGGAGGGATGTTCACGGTCGTATCGTTAAGAGCCATGTTCCCCGATGGCCGGGAGTTTGTCGGCATCGGGATTTCACCCGATGTGGACGTGCATCCAACCCCGAAGGATCTTCTGACAGGGACAGACCCCGTTCTTCAGAAGGGAATTGACGTCATCAGGAATTGGGCCTTCTATCATAAATAGAATAATCTTAGACTAGGCTTTCTTTTCCCGAGCAAACGGGGACCTGAGCCTTTCTTCGATCCATTTTCTGTCGATCCGGAAGCCGAGATTTCCATGGCCCATGGATTCTCCGGTATCGAGGCTTAAAGCTTTCCTGTAATAGACGAGGGCTTCTGCCCGGCGGCCGGCCAGGTCTTCGAGAAGCCCCATCCACCCCTGGGCGGCGAAGGCGGTAATGGGATCAGGGCTCAAAGCGGAGACTTTTTCGAACGAGGTCAGCGCTTCTTTAAGATGGCCTTCTTCATAAAGATCAGTGCCCAGCCTATACCACAAGTCGATAGATTCGATCGTTTCATCCTTGATCGTTTCGAAGACCTCCCTGCTGTCGGCGGCCTCCCATCCCAAGGATAGAACCTTCGCGGCCGTCGGCGAAATTTCGGATACGGGCTTGTCCGCCATGGCGATCATTTTTTCGGGATCGAGGATCGCCTCCTTGAGCTTGGCCCGGCTTTGAAATTCGAGCCTATCGACGTCTCTTATCCGATCGGTCAACGCGCTCTGTTCGGATCCGTCCTCGAAGACGGCCTTGACGGGCACGGGCATCTTCATGGGGCCAAGCCGCTTGATGCGGATTTCAGTCTTGAAGCCGTCGCCCTCGGGACGGCTGTCGGTCGATTCGATCTTGTAACAGGCGTAGGCGTTGGAGCGGACCCACTGATCGAAAAACCAGGAGAGGTTTTGCCCGCTTTCCATTTCGCAGAATTTCTGGAAATCCCGCCAGCCGAGGCTTTTTCCCCCATAAAAGCGGAGACATCTTTTATAGATGCGCTCGAACGTTTCTCGGCCAAGAGCCACGGCCAGAGCATTGATGACCGCCGGGCCCTTGCTGTGGATGACCATGTTGTTGTAGTCGTAAAGGATCTTATCTTCCTGGGCCGGGGGGATATCGAGCGTCATGTCGTAATACATAGGGATGGCCTGGATATAATCCCCTATCCAACGTGCCCGCCGCTTCGGGTCGAACTTCCGGGCCAGCATGTACTCTGCATCGGCGTAGATCCCCATCGAGATCCAGAGCCAGGCGGGTTTGTCTGGATCCATGACCCATTCCCCCCAGTACTCATGGCCGATTTCGTGCGAGGTGATGTACTGCCAGTGTTGTGGCGACTCGCCGTCGACATAGGTTTCCAAGCCGTGGACGGCGACCATGCCCGTTGCGACGGGGTAACCTCCCGCACGGCGGGGGCCTCCGGGGATGATCGTTAAAAACGGGAAGGGGTAAAAGCCAAGCCAATTTTTATAATAGCGAACCGCGTCGGCCGCCGTTTCCAGGCAGACGGCCGCGGCCTTGGCGCCCTTTTCGGTGAAGACGGCCGTGATCTCGATACCGTCGACCTCGCGGCTTGAGGTTTTCATGTCTTTACCAAGATAAATGCCAAAGGTCTTGGCGCCTTGAGCCTCGAATCGCCCCGTCTTTTTGTCTAAGCGGCCGCTGGCGGCCAGGGTGTAGCCTTTGGAGACATCGAGCTTGACCGAAAAGGAGTCGTGCAGGGGCAGCCCGTCCCACCAGAGACGGGGATACCAACCGGAGGCCAAGAATTCTGATTCTCCCTTGTCCGTACCGGTTTTTTCACTGAAGGAAACGTCCAGAACAAGCCTTTCTCTCGGGGCGATGGGATGGGGGAGAACAAAGGAGACGGGGGATTTCCTTTTGCCCCCCTCTTCGTCCGCGAGAGGTGCGAGTTTCTTGCCGCCCGCGGAGACGTCCAGCGAGCTTTGATCGGATATCGTCCAGGCCAGGGCCACCGAAGTCAGGGGAATCGTCGAAGTGTTTTGGAGGGTGATCGTTTCGCGCCCAGTCACGGTCCCGTCTTCCAGATCGATGCGGGTATCAATCCGGTAGTGGCTCTTGGGCGGGTTTAGGGGAGTTTTATAGCGACCGTCCGCTCCAGAGACATTTCCTTCGGGAGAGCAGCAGGCCCCCAAAAGAGCAAGGAAGAAGATGACAAAAAGTTCAAGTCCGTGACCGGCTTTCATGAAACACCTCCCCATCTTTGTAAAAATTATCCCGTCATTCATCCTACTATTAATCGTCGAAGCGGGCAAAAAAAAGAAGATTCCCATGAGCGGCTAAAACAAGGGATAAAGGGCCGCCCCGGACGTTGACGATTTCAAAGAACCGAGTTCCGTATGTACTCTTCGCCGACTCCTCCAGCCGCTCGTCGAAAAGGGTTGTATTATGCTTCAAAGAGGGCTTATCGTTGACGTGTATGAATTCAAGATAGGAAGGTCCGCCATGAATTATCGATCTCAAAAAGGGTCCAGGGTCGCGTTCATATGCATCCTGGCAATCATCTCTCTAGCATCAGGACTTTACGCCCAAGAGGCTTCGGGCGAGATCATAGAATTCACGCCTGAGCGATGGGACCTGGCCGACGCCCGCATCGTCGACCACCTCGACCGCAAGGCCCTAATGGGGACGGCCCTCCTCAAGGAGGTCAAATTCGAAGACGGCGTTATTGAATGCGACATCGCCATGAAAGCGGGAGTCCGCTCCTATCCCGGCATTCTTTTCAGAGTCCAGTCTTCGGAAGAATATGAACGGGTCTACCTTCGGCCTCATCGTTCCCCTCTCTATGATGATGCCGTCCAGTATGTTGCTGCGTTCCACGGGGTCGACAGTTGGCAATTTTATAATGGACCTGGTCTCACCTCCAGGGCCGTCATTCCGGCGGACCGCTGGGTTCATGTCAAGCTCGAAGTCTTGGGGGCGCAGGCCCGCGTTTTTCTGGACAACGCGCAGAAGCCCGTTCTGGTCGTCGGGGACCTCCGGCGCGGAAAGAGCCGGGGCGGCCTCGGCCTGACGACTATGGCCGACGGGGCGTCATTTTTTTCCAACTTCTCTTTCAGAC
>CAZJBD010000121.1:0-7768 GCA_964544265.1 uncultured Eubacteriales bacterium | reverse complement strand
GAAGCGAACGTTGGAAGGGGGAAACGCGAAGCGGGTTCCCCCTCCAAGTTGACTGCGGGGAAGAGATGCGTTATAGGGTATACAATAAATAGGTAGATCTATGAGCCCGAAAAGAGAAAAATACCTGACGATTTTTGAGACCATTCCCAATCCCGCTTTTATTCTCGACGTCGAGAACCGCGTTGACAACATCAATAACGCGGCTTTCGATCTCTTTAGCGACGTCCTTCCCGCTGGGGCGGGTTATAGCGGTAAGGCTCAGATCGTCGAGGTCCTGCCGTGGCTGAAAGAGGCACTGGAGGCGTTCGTGGCTGGGGAAGACCTGGAAACGACGTTCGAGAAGGACGTCGAAACCCGGAACGGACTCATCCACTTCCAGATCCGACTCAAGCGTATGCTCGACATTTATGAGAAATTCATTGGGACGATCGTCATCCTGAACGACATCTCCTACCTCAAGCAGGCCGAGCGGACAGTGGCCAGGGCTCGTGATTTTTACTTGACCCTCTTTGAAGAGTTCCCCACCCAGATCTGGAGAGCGGGACTTGACGGCAAATGCAACTACGTCAATAGGGCTTGGCTCTCGTTCACTGGGAAGAAAATAGCCGAGGAGACCGGAGACGGTTGGTTCCTGGACATCCACGATCAGGATCAAGAGCGGTTTAGGCAAAAATTCCTGGAAGCCTTTAAGATCCGGGAACCGTTCGACTCAGAGTTCCGGCTCAGGCGCCACGACGGCCGCTACCGCTGGGTCCTAAGTGTGGGCAGGCCTTTCAACGATCTCGATGGCAGATTCGCCGGCTATATCGGCTCCTGCACCGATATTACCGACCGCAAGGCCCATGAAGAGGAACTCGTCTTCCAAGCCACCCATGACCTTCTCACCGGTCTTCCCAATAGGCGGCTGCTAGAAACAGACCTTCCCCGTGTCATCGCTAGGACCGGTCGCGGCGTCAATAGCGTCGTCTTAATGATGGACCTTGACCGGTTCAAGAACGTCAACGATACCTTCGGTCACAACATAGGCGACCAAGTCCTCATCGACGTCAGCAAGATCCTTTTGAAACAGCTCCGGAGGGACAGTGACCTGCTGACCCGGCTCGGCGGGGATGAGTTCGCCGTCCTATTCGAGGACCTTGACATGGGTGAGGCCGGAACCATCGCTCAGAGGCTTTGCGAGTCCATCGCGACTTTCGATTTCCTTCCCGATAGGGGCGGCGTCCGGCTCAGCCTCAGCGTGGGGTTGGCCCTCATCAAGGAGCGGGAAACTCCCGAGGCGATCCTGTCCCGGGCCGACAACGCCATGTATAGGGCCAAAGAACTCGGAGGAAACCGGATCATCATCGCCGAGTGAAGACCGGACAAAGGAGATGGGATGATGCACAAGTCTTTTATGATTCGTCTCGTGGTTGGATGGGTTGTCCTCCTCTTTTCGGGATTCATTCGAGCCGACGTCACAGGCTTCGGCGTCAAAGCGGGGCTGTCCTACGCCAATATCCGCGGCCATGACGTTTACGATCAGGAGTTCAGAATGGGTTTAAGCGGGGGAGCGTTCCTGACCTGTGGCCTTGGCTCTTCTTTTGCCGTCCAGCCGGAGGTTTTGTTCGTCAGGAAAGGGTCAAAGTATTCGAATGGAAGCGGCTCGGACGCTTATCGGGAAACGCTGAGCCTTGATTATATCGAGGTTCCGGTCCTGATGAAATTTGAACTGCTGGCCGCCAAATCCGTCCGGTTTAATTTCTTTGCCGGCCCGTCGTTAGCCTTCAAACTTCGGGCCAGGGTCAAGGCGACCTTTGGCGGAGAGACTGAAGTGGAAAGCCTGGACAGCGTCAAGAACACGGATTTCGGCTTGGTCGCGGGGTTCGGATTGGAATATCTTTTGAGGCGGGGGAGGCTCGCTTTTGACCTCCGCTATACGGCAGGCATGGGCTCCTTGTCCAAGAAAGCCGACGACGACATCAAGAACGCCGCCATCGGATTCTTCGTTGGATATTCGTTCTGAGCTTTCGGCAGATCGTGCCGGCAGATCATCGCGAGAGATTGAATTTCGCCATCTTGTTGTAAAGGGTCGTCCGGGAGATTCCCAGGATCTTAGCCGTTTTCCTGAGGTTGTTCTTCGTGACCTTCAGAAGATAGGAGATATACTCCTTTTCGAGGCTTTCGAGGGTCGAGAGATTCTCCTTATGAAGGAACGATAATCCACCTTCTGGGGCCTCGAAATCGCGAAAGTGCTTGGGCAAGTTCGGGATATCGATGAAGTCTTTCCTGCACATCATGGAGGCGCTTTCCAAAACATTCTCCAACTCTCGGACATTCCCGGGCCAGCCGTACTTTAGGAAGATCTTCTGGACATCGCGCGAAACGCCGCGCACGCTCTTGGATTGGTCTTTGCTGTGGGTTTGGACGAAGTGCCGGACGAGCAGGGGGATGTCCTCGAGCCTCTCCCTAAGGGGGGGAAGATGGATCTCAACCCTGTTCAGCCTGTGGAAGAGGTCCTCCCGGAAGGTATTCATTCGGATGGCTTCATCGAGATCGCGGTTCGTCGCGGCGATCACCCGGACATCGATAGTCTTGTTCTCATTGGCGCCCAGAGGACGAAACTGGTGGTTCTCCAAGACCCTCAGCAGCTTGGCCTGGACGGCGATCGGGATCTCGGCGATCTCGTCGAGGAAAATGAGGCCGTTATCGGCTTCTTCGAAGAGACCTCGCTTATCCTTGTCCGCTCCGGTGAATGCCCCTTTCCTGTAGCCAAAAAGTTCCGATTCGAAAAGGTTCTCAGGGATGGAGGCGCAGTCGCAAATCACGAGGTCCTTGTCCCGATACGGTCCGGTCGCATGCAGCGCCCGGGCCACCATCTCCTTGCCGGTCCCCGTTTCCCCCGTGATGAGGACGCTCGTGAAGTGCTTGGCGATGTTCTCGATGAGCCCAAAAATCTCCAGCATGGTCGGATTGCGGCTAACCATCCCTTGGAAGACGTATTTTTTTTCTAGCTTCTTTTCGAGTTGGAAAGTCTCCCTCCGCAGGGTCCGCTTCTCGGAGATCCTCCTCAGAACATCTGAGATCGTCGCCGGCTCGAGGGGCAAAGCGACGTAATCCGTGGCCCCCAAGTGGATCCAATCCAAGATGGCTTCCGAATCGAGCTTCCTGCCCATAATGACGACGTCGATGAGGGAATCGAAATGCTTCAGCTTCTTCAGGATGGACTCCGATTCCTGACCGGCTTCGGATGAGTCGACGAGAACGATCCTGACCGAGTTCTCCCGGACGATAGACAGGTAGTCTTCGTCCTGCCGACAGAAGAAGAGGGTAAGGTCCCCGGCCAGCGAGGTCTTTTTGACGGCGCTGTAAAGGGAAAAATCCCCGGATACGATCAAGAGGCTCGTTGGAAGTTCCATTTCGATCGACGCCCGAACCGCACGGTCCTCATCTTATCAATTTCCGCGGGGATTGACAACGAAATTTCCGCCCTTGTCTCCCTCACGCGAAGAGAGATGCCTTTGGGATGTTCATTTTGTCTTTGGGACCTGGCCGGGGCGGCTGCGATGGAACTCGATCCGGACCCGCTCCCGGACCTCCTCCTCGATGCGTGAGGTCTCGAACCTGACCTGGGACAGGTACTTGATGTGAGCCCTCAGGTAGGTGAGACCCTGCTCACAGAGGAAGTTCAGCCAGGCCCCCGAGGCCGTCTCGTCCATGAGCTCGGGCGTCTGTTCGACAAACGTGATCTGACTTCGGAAGGTCAGCTTGTTTTCTTCGGAGGCTTGCCGCTTCGCATAGAGATTCACCCCGTCGTAAAGCTCGAGCGCCTCGAGGTGCGGCTGCCAGCGGGCCGCCCATCTGTTGTAGCGGTCATAAAATCTCTTGTTCGACTCCCTGATCTTCTCGTCCGCCTGGATCTCCTGAGTGATGAAGGACATGAGTTCCGATCCGGCCTCCTTCCATTTGCCATAAATCGGGAGGCTGAGTGTCTTGTAGTAAGCGAACCAGCCCCGTGGGATCCAATAATCTCGAAAGAGGTAAGGGGAGTAGTTCGAAAAGGACTGAACCCATTCGTGGGAAGGGTAGCCGTGGAGGTTCAAGTAGATGTCAGGAAGCCACTTGGCATAAAGGCCGGACCGGACCGTCGCTTCCGGCAGGATGGGCCGGGCCGACTTCAGGGGGGCGCCTATATCGATGCCGAGGGAACTGTAGCGTCCGGCATGGAGGCTGTGGAAGGGCGCGAGCTTTGCGAGTTCGAAAGCCAGGGCCGCGCCGTCCGGATTCTCCATCGGCTGGATGACAAAATTGATCCTCCGGACAGAATCCTGGTAGGCCCGGTCTCTCGCCAGCAACTCGGTCAACCGGAGCGTGTAGTTGGTGGAGGAGATTTCGTTGGCATGCTGACGGCTGCTCAGCTGGAGGGTAGGCTTGAACGTAACCAGGCGGGCCGTGGAGACATATTTTTCGACGGGAGTGAAAATCTCAAGCACGGGGACGGGCCTTCCCTCATAGGATCGCCCTCCCGCATAGGCGCGTACAGCTTTGAACTGGCCAAGACGGTCAACGATCTTGAGGCACATCTCGGGTGAGATCGTCTCAGCGGTGGGGACAAGGATTTCTTCCGGGCGGAGGGGAGGAGGAACGACCGTTTTTTCCTCCGGGGATTGGAAGATCACTGCCAGGCTCTCATCCTTCTCCAAATCCTGCCATCTGATACGGGCCGTCAGCGCTCGCAGCCTCGGATAATCAAACGGGTCCGCCACAAGCCCCTTGTCCGTGAGCTTCCGGTAGGAATCCAGGATATCCAAGAGGGTCAGGTAATCGGCCTCTTTTTCAATCCCCATTTCGAGGAATAGAGTTTCCATTCGATCTCCCTGGCCGTTATAGATGAAAGCCGGGACCTTCAGGGCTTTCGCTTTGAGCGAAGGGAAGGCGAATTTCCTTATGAACTCCTCCCGGCCTTTCTCTTTCCATCTGACCTCCATCTCCGGAGAGAGAGCGGGCCAATCCTCGAACGTGACCTTGGCCCTTGCTTTCTCGCCTTCGCTCGAACGGTGAATGAGCGGGAGGACGTTTCCAGGAGCTGAGGAGCGCGATGTGTCCTCGGACTCGGATGGCCCCTGACTTTCCTTGTCGAACCTGGTGATACCCCTCAGAAAATCGAGCGTATCGAAGTAGACCTCGTCATGCATGGCTTCCAGGCTGCTCACCATCTCCTCGTCTAACCCGATCCTGTAGTCGGGCTCGCTGGCCCACAGTTCGACAAGAAGCCTTTTGAAATAGGGCTGCTTAGAGAACGTAGGTTCATAGCCGGTTTTGGAGAGGATGTGGGCATAAACCGGTCTGAGAACCTCCTCCTGATAGAATTCCCAAAACCGTTCCAGGTCGGTTTTAAGGTCGATATCGAGGATCGTCTCTTTTCCGGACTCCGCCTTCAGCCAGCCGGTCGTGATCTTGGATTGGCCCCATTCCGGCAGGACGTTGAGGAAGGGGATTTCCTTTATTCTGGGAGAAAAGCCCTGTTGAAAGAGGATGGAGCCCTTCTCGTCGAACGCTAAAACCGAGTAGATGGGTCCGCCCGTGGGCTTGATCTCGAACTCGATCTTTTCCAAGGGAATTTGGAGCTCCTTGGCCAGAATCTCGTCGGCCGGATATAGCTCCTGGAGCCATCGGTAGGGTTCGGAGTAGGACCGTTTGAGCGTGTTTCTCGGATCCTCATCCGGCGAGAACCGGACGGTCACGTGGTGCACGCCTTTGTTCTCGAGCGATGTTCGGACCTTTTCGGTCAGCCAAAAGAATCCCTGCTTATAGGCTGAAAGGACCTCGACCTCTGAGCCGGCTAGGTTATTTTCCGCGAGGACCTGCTCGATCCGCTTCTTCAATCCCTGGCGGACCTCGGGGGATTCGCTCACTCCAAGGCTGATCTTTACGGGCTTTAGGTCCGCCGTTTTCTTCAAGGCATCCTGGAGCAGGGCCATCGCATCATCCCCCTCCCAGGGGAACTCCTTATCTTTTTCGAAGATTGTCTTGCTCCCTCTAAGGGTTTGGGTTTGGAAATTGAATGATTGGGAGCGGAGCAAGCCTTCCATGCTCTTCTTTGCCGCTTCTTCAAAAGGCTTATTCTCCCGGGGAAGCGTGAACCTGACCTCAAGGGTTTCCAAGTCTGCGTCCTTGATTTCCTCGGCCAGTTTTCTCAGCTGGCCGTCGAAGTAGGCCTCGGCGCTTCCTTTTTCGCCGTTGAGAAATCTCTCAAAGTCCTCCTGGACGTCCTTAATCTGAGGTTGTCCGGCTTCGTAATTATCGAAGTACGGGAAAGATTTCGCGAGATAAGCGAGGGTTTTTTCCAGACCGAGAATGTCCGGCGAGTGGACGACCAAGGCGCCGGACTTGTTAAATGCATTGGGCACGATCTGGACGATCCCCCAGGCGCTCTCGATTGGCGGGACTCTGAACTTGCCTGTTTTGATGAGATCCAGAGTGAGTCGGTTCGGTCCCACGAGGATGGGTGCGATAAGCCCTCTCCCTTCCTGCTCGATCTCTGAATCCAGGTAGATGATGGGGAATGAGGCCCCGGCCGAAGGCAAGATGAGCTTTGAGGCGAGTTCCCCTAATCCTTTACAATTCAAACCCTCAGGGATGATGACCGACGTTTCGAGGCCGTCGAGGATTCCGTCCCCATCTCGGTCGGCGTAAAGCCCCCGGGTGGAAAAAAGGCTCAGGAGATCGAAATCCCTGGCCTCGCCGTCAGCCCTGACAATTTCCTTGAAGGGCGGAGTCAGAAGCCTCTTGGACGAACCCAGCCTGGGCAGGACCAGTTGAAGGTTCTTCTTGCCGTACCAAAGCTCAAAGGTGATTTGGGCACAACCGGGATAGGAGAGAACGGCGGATCGCAGGCCTTTTGAGCGCTGACGCTTGAGAAGGTCGAGGGCTTTGTGGGCTTTCTTCTGGTCGTCCTCGTCGGTGAAGTAAATCTCTACGATGAGATCCTTGATCTCGCCCGAGACAAACGAGAGGTTTTTTAAGGCGCCGCGGGCGGACCGGGCGGGCGGGAATTCATAGAGGGCCTCTCTAACGATGGTTTTTTGAAGGAGGACCTCCTCCTGTCCCAGGAACTTGGCGAGATCGTTCTCAAGGGCCAGATAGGTCGTGCCGCTTTCGCGTCCCCAGATCTCCCAAAAATAAGGCCAGCGGAGGAAAAAGGCGCGTCCCGTCCTGAGCAGACCCTCGTCCGAACCGGCGACACAGGCTATCCCCCGCTGGTTTTTATGAGAAAAGACAAATACGCGGCCCTTGTTCGGGCCGAGTTCGACGATGTCGAGCCGCCGGTCTTTGGCGATATCTCTGGTCAAGCGCAGGTTGGAACCGATGAGGATGGGATTAGGCAAGTCTTCCCATCTGCCGATCTCAGACTCGTGATGGATAAGGGCGAAATCCTGGGCCAGGCTCTCCAGATTGGCGCGGGCGGCGATGTCCGAGGCAAGGGCCAGTTCTCCGGCCGTGGGGTTGTCCGGGATAATGATCGATAGGAAGATTCTCTCTCCGAAGCCATCACCGTCAAGGTCCTGGATCGTCTTTCCCAGGGAATAGAGATGGGAGAGGCTGGAGAGCTCAGCTTGCCCAGCCTGAGCGAACAGCAAGACCAGGATGGCGAGGAGGAAGACTTTTTTTATCATCGGTTCTCCTTGTGATCGAAAGATAATTTTATCATAAAAACAAAAGGAGGGGTCAAACCTACAATCTTAACAAGCTAGTTAAGATTGTAGGTTTGACCCCTCTTACGCCCGCTTGC
>CAZJBD010000120.1:0-7903 GCA_964544265.1 uncultured Eubacteriales bacterium | reverse complement strand
TCAACTCAAGGAGCCTTACATGAACGACGCACTGAAAGCCATTGCCGGACGGAGGAGCCTCCGCAAGTTCAAGCCGGGCCAGATACCGGACACCGAGCTCCAGGCCATAATCGACGCCGGACTGCAAGCTCCCAGCGGCCACAACGATCAGTCCTGGTTTTTCGCCGTCGTCCAGAACGCGAACCTTATCAAGGAAATTAGCGACGGGGCCAAGGAAGCGATGACGCATGTCCCGGTTCCCTGGATCTCAGAGCTTGGGAGAAACGAAAAATACAACATCTTCTACGACGCCCCGACGGCCATAGTCGTGGCCGCGAAAAAGGACGCCGTTTCCCCGCTCGCCGATGCCTGCGCCGCGATTGAGAACATGCTGATTGCCGCCGAGAGCCTCGGCCTCGGATCCTGCTGGATCGGCTTCGTCAAGTTCTACTTCACGAGATCGGAGAGGCTGAAAAAGTTCGGGATTCCCGATGGCTATGAGGTCCACTACGGCATCGCGCTGGGCCGCAAGCCCGATGACCTATCCTTGACCCCGCCGGTGAAAAAATACGAACGGTATTTCAATATCATCAAGTGAGAGAGCGCCGGGCCGCTCTTTTATTCCCCCAAGATCCCCGGAACGCGTACGACCACAGCAAGGTCGCTGGAGAGCCGATCGCCCCGGAGTTCGCGAAGCGCAGGATGGAGGTCGCCGTCGTTGCGCCCGACGTGAGCCGTCGCCTGGTACCGGGAACAGGGCTGGTTATAGGCCTACACCGTCCCGCCTCTTCAGCTTTTCCGTTCGTAATCATTCGCGCGAATGTTCCTTATCGTTGACAAGGCGATGAGCCCTGGCATAACATTGAGCCAACTGATTGGATTGATGGGATGACATGATTACGGGGTATATTAAGAAGATAGCCTCGATCACCCAGCGCGGGGACGCCCGAGAGGAATCCTATTATTCATCGCTGGCCGGCCTTCTAGAACAATACGCGGAGCTGAAAAAGGGGAAAAAGGTAGCGATCACTATCCTTCCCAAGAAGACCGAGGCCGGTAATCCGGACTTCCGCATCTGGGATGGACGACACAGCCAGGTCGGATACATCGAAGCCAAACCGCCGGGGACGAATCTGGATGATGTCGAGCAAACAGAGCAGCTGACCCGTTATCGGGCGACGTTTCCTAACCTGATCCTGACCGATTTTTACGAGTTCCGGCTGTATCGCAGGGGCCAACGTATAAATCAGGTGCTGCTGGCTCGTCATTTCATTCCTTCGCGACTTCGCCACGTTCCCCCCTGGCGAACATATTGACGAGTTCTTCAGCTTATTGGAAAAGTTCTTTGATTTTTCTCTCCCGAGGAAGTTTACGGCCGAAACTCTAGCCCGGGAATTGGCCGTTCGTACTCGTTTCCTCAGGGATCAAGTCATCAAGGAAGAACTCCGAGAGGAAACGCCGGATGAACCGAAGAAGATCATCGGTTTCTATGAGGCTTTCAAGAAGCATCTCATCTCCCATTTGACGCCTGACGATTTCGCCGACCTTTACGCGCAGACCATTACCTATGGCCTCTTCGCCGCCCGGACGCGGGCCGAGAGGGCGTTCGATCGGCGGTTGGCCTACGACCTCATTCCTAAAGCGCTTGGCCTTCTGAGGGATATCTTCTATTACATATCGTTCGACCCTTCGCCACAATTGGGGGCGATCGTCGATGATATCGCTGAGGTCCTGAGCGTTGCGGACGTACGGGGCATCCTCAAGGACTACTTCGAGCGCGGAAAAGGAAGCGACCCCATCTTTCACTTCTATGAAACGTTCCTCGCGGCCTACAATCCGGAGGAGCGCGAGCAGCGAGGCGTCTATTACACGCCACATCCGGTCGTGTCCTATATCACCCGTTCCCTTCATGGTCTCTTAAAGAAGGAGTTTGGCCGCCAAGACGGATTCGCAGCACCCTCGGTCACGGTCCTCGATCCCGCCGCCGGGACACTGACCTTCATCGCCGAGGCGGCCAGGCTCGCAGTCGAGGAATATATCGAGAAATTCGGAAAGGGCTCCGCGGACCGGTTCATCAAGGATCATATCCTGGAGCACTTCTTCGCCTTTGAGCTCATGATGGCCCCGTACGCGGCTGGACATCTTAAGATCGGTTTTCTCCTCGAGGAGTTGGGCCATCCTCTGAAAGACGACGAGCGACTCCCCTTCTACCTGACAAACACGCTGGAAATGGAGGAGCTAGCTCAAAGTTCTCTACCCGGCACGAGGTCCCTTTCCGAAGAATCGCATCATGCGGCTCAGATCAAGAAGAAAAAGCCCATCCTCGTCATCCTTGGAAACCCACCCTATTCAGGAATCTCGGCCAACGCCAGCGAGCAGTTGATCGAGGTCAAGAAGGGAGAAAGATACATCAAGGATTATCAAATCGGCGTCCGGGACGACCATGGGAGACGCCGATATGGATTGATCCCGCAGGAGACCGAGGCTAAGCAGGCCAAGAACGTCAAGGTGAAGACCTGGATCGGAGAGCAGATCGAACATTATAAGATCGTGGACGGGCGATGGTTCGGCGAGAAGAAGCATTGGCTGCAGGACGACTACGTCAAGTTCATCCGGTTCGCCCAATGGAAGATCGATCAGATCGGAGAGGGAGCCATCGGACTGATCACGAACCACAGCTATTTAGACAACCCCACCTTCCGGGGTATGCGGCAGTCATTAATGGGATCCTTCGACAGAATCGATATCCTGGACCTGCACGGCAACTCGTTGAAGAAGGAGAAGGCTCCTGAGGTTCTCCTGACCAGAATGTGTTCGACATCCAGCAGGGCGTCGCGGTCGTCCTGATGGTCAAACACGCGAAGCGTTCGAAATCCTGCGCCGTGCGCCACGCGGAGCTATGGGGAACAAGGGAAAAGAAGTATGCCTTCCTTTCCTCGCATGACGCCCAAAGAACGAAGAAGAAGGAACTAGATCCGTCGGCTCCCTACTATTTCTTCATTCCGACGAAGGAGGAACATAAGGACGCTTGGGCCAGATACCCAAAAATCACTGACATTTTTCCAATCAATGTGACAGGAATTGTCACGGCCAGGGATGAATTTGTCATTGATATCAATAGAACGAGCCTCCAAAGCAGAATAATGCAATTTCGCAATCTTGCCGTTGCTGACGAATTCATCCGACAAGCTTATACGCTTAAAGATACCCGCGGCTGGAAGCTCCCCTCAGCGAGAAAAGAGCTAGCTCAAGATAAGAATTGGGACGCTTATTTTACTCGCATTTTATACCGTCCGTTCGATGTTCGCTGGATTTATTACACTCCGACCATGATCGATTGGGGACGGCCCGAAGTTATGCGGCATATGCTACAGCCGAATATTTCCTTTGTTCTTCCTCGCCGCGTAGAAACAGCAATTCCGTGGTCTCATATCTTTATATCAGATGCATTGGTCGAACATGTTGCCGTCTCTTTGAAAACGATAGATTATTGTTTTCCCCTTTACTCCTATCCTGACACAAATAAGCTCGATCTCTTCGGCGGTTACAGATCTAAAGAACAAGAGCCAAACATCAACCCCCGCCTCATCGCCGAACTCACCAAGGCGTATAAGAAGGCTCCTTCGCCGGAGAATATATTCAATTATATTTATGCGGTCTTTTTCGCCAACGCCTATAGGAAAAAGTACGGCGAATTTTTGAAGATCGAATTCCCGCGAGTCCCGTTCACCTCGGATTCTTCTATCTTCCAGCGCCTCGCAAGAATAGGAGAAGAACTGGTCGATATTCATCTTCTGCGGTCGAAAAAACTCGATAGTCCGACCGCCAAATGCGAGGGAAAGGGAAGCCTATCGGTCGAAAAGCCGACCTACGTTGACGGACAAAAGCGAATCTATGTCAACGGCAATAAGTTCTTCGGTCCTGTCTCCCGAAACGTTTGGGAATACCATATCGGCGGATACCAAGTCGCTTATAAATGGCTGAAGAACCGTAAAGGCAGAACCCTATCCTCGGAGGAGGTGAGTCATTACTGCCGGATGCTGACCGCTCTCGAAGAGACGATCAGGATCCAGGCTTCGCTCGACGAAGTGTTCGCTGCCGCAGAAAAGCTCCTCATAAGTATTAAGAGCTTTTGAGTTCCCGGCCGGAGGTCGTTATTGCCAAGGCCCTCCGGGCGGCCAGTTCATCAAGAAATCCATATCCGTTCCGGCCGCCTGGAGTATCGGAAGGACGAATACGCAGAGCTCCCGGATCACGCCTATCAGGTCTTTTTTCTTCTCACCAGGCCATTGTCTATGGATGAACGCGTTCCATCTGAGGCTGTTGGCCGGCTCGTCGGCAAACGACTCGCTTAATCCGTCGGGGACGCCGTCCGGGAACGGCGTCCGCCGCTTATGGAAGGTCGCTCGGACGGCATCCTTAAGGACCATACCGTCGAACGCAAGATTGCGGGAAAGCGCGTAAAGATCAAAATAATCTTTCATTCGGCTGTTTGCCGATCCGAGAACAACCATGGCTTCGATCTTTTCGGCGACTACCGTATAGGGCGTGACCGTCTTGATGGGCATCACGGGAAGTCCCAGGATGGAATCGGGCGCCATATCGGTCGCCGAGGGGATCACCGCATCATCGAGTCCGATATCGATCTGATAACGAAGCCGGACCTTTCCGATATGCGCGACGAAGTTCGCTCTGAGTCCGGCCACTGGCGATTCCGGGCGGATGGACCTGACCTCGAGAGAGGTTGGATCCAATTCAATCCCGTCATCCACGACCTGGAGACGCCACAGTTCCCTCAGTATCGTCTTCGCTTCCGCCATTTCAATTTGACCGAATCCCGAGAGGTCGATATCCCGTGTCGGTCGAGCTTCCATGCCGATCCAATGACGAAGCAGCAGCGCTCCCTTGAGAACGAACCGGTCCCTGTATCTCGATTTCGAAAGACGATAAAGGAAGCGCTCTATCGCGTACAATTCTAGAATCTCCGAGAAGCTTTGCTGCCGTTCGACGGCCTTGGCTTTGAGACGGTCCAGGATCGACCGGCTCAAGCCTTCGGCCCGGGCTTTCTTCATTGCATCGCATCCAGGAAGGGGCGGACGATCCTTCCGACCCGGCAAATCTTAGCGTATCGCATGAGCTCCGCGGGAGTGAACATTCGCTTGGCAAGTCCTTCCCTGAGCGATTCTATGGCGACCGCGGGGCCCAGCCTGTTCCGGAACCTGAAACAATCCGCCACGGTCTTCGCGGCGCCATAGACGCGAAAGGGAATACCCTGAATCGTGCGGTTCTCGATTCCCGCCTCGAACATGGATTTGGAAAACCGATACACGACGATCGGAGGCCAATCCAGCTTCGGTTGCCCCGTCCCCCGCGGGATCGCGACACTGACCCTACGCGGAATCTCGGTGGAGAGCCCATGAAAATGAAGGGCCGAAACGAGGCAGATGACCCCCTTGGGAATACGGGAAGCGACCGTCATGATGTCGGGCTCCGTAAAAGCGGGAAGGTCTGCAAGGCGATACACTCCGCGGCTGATGCGTTCGACAGTCCCGGCATCTCGAAGCGCGTACAGGTCGCGCTCATGGACGCCGGCGGCAAGGATCTGGGATGTCCTCAGGGGCTTCCCCACGCTTCGCAGGAGAGCGATGGTCTTCCGTTTGCCGATTGATAGCCTCATGTTTGGATAAATAATATAACACTTATTATTATGTGTCAATCTATTTATCCACCCTGAAGCAACGCACCAAGGCCCGCCGCTCAGGAAGGCTTCGAAGCCGATCTTGGAGGTCAAGGATTTCCCGAAGTGAATTCCCAGCAAGGGGGTCAGGGCGCGGACGCCGATGCGCAGCGGTTCGAAAGACTGGGTGGAGTCGATCGCCGTTCCGTCATTCGCCGTCAGAATCGTGCGCTGGGACACGCGTGATTCCACTCCGACGGCCAGGTAACGGAGGCCCAGCGAAAGCGCCAGGCCCTTTATCGGGCAATACTTCAGCCGGAAACCGAAGGGCAGGGCTGAGCCCAGGCGGCGGAATTTTCCCTCGCGCTGCCAGGAAAAGGAACGGATGTTTCCCGCCTGAACCCAATAGGCGTAGCGGTCCACGTCATAGAAGTCCAGGTTCTTCTGATGATAGATCGGAATGGAGTTAAAGTCGGCGGGATCCAACAGGCTGTATCCGCCAAAGAGCTCGACCTGGAAGCCCTTTTCGTGGACCTCGCCCGCGGCTCCTCGCAGCGGCTCCATCAGGAATATCAAGAGTGCACAGATGATGATCAGAGTTCCTTTTTTCATCGTGAGGAAGCTCCTCACCTTATAAACACGTTTGGACGGAAATTTTATGACTCGGGGCGTAGAATTTCAGGAGAAACGAAAAATACAACATCTTCTACGACGCCCCGACGGCCGTCGTGGTGGCCGCGAAAAAGGAGGCGGTTTCCCCCGCTCGTTGACGCAGGCATTCAAGGAGGATTGCCTCTATGTCGCTCTCGTGGACAGGGCTTTGAAATTCAAGATCAGAAAATCTGCTTTCGCGCTCCCAAGCTATTCTTGACACCTTTTTTGTCATGATCTATAGTTCCAGACAATAGTTGGTATGGCTAGGAGAGCCAAAAATGGGGCCCCAGTCATCGGACCAACAGGACCAATCCACTATTTATTTTGCTTTCCAAGAGGGAGAAAGGACATGAAAGTCAACGGAGTCCTTTGTCTGGTCGGTTTGGCCCTGGCGGCGGCGCTTCCGGCCCCCGCGAATGCTCAGGCCGCTGCCTCTTCTGGAACTGAGGGGCCCTGGCTCATTCCCAAAATGTCCGGGGCGGTCGTCCTCGACGGCCTGAGCAACGAGCAGGCCTGGGAGGATGTTCCACCGCTGCCCTTGGTCATGATTTTTCCCAACTTCGGGATCCCTCCTTCGGAAAAAACCGAGATTCGGGTCGGGCACGACGATAATTTTATCTTCGTCGCCTGCCGGCTTTACGACCGAGAACCCGATAAGATCCAGTGCCCTTCAAAAAAGCGCGATTACCCTGATACCAACAGCGATTGGGTCGGCGTCTTCTTTGATACGTTCAACGACAAGGAAAATGCGCTGGGTTTTTTCACCACGCCGACCGGCCTGCGTTGGGATGGGATGGTGATCAACGACGCCGAGCGCCGATCGATCAACGATAGTTATGTCAATTTAAGCTGGAACACGTTCTGGGACGCAGCGGCGGAGAAGAACGAGCAGGGTTGGTTCGCAGAAATGCGCATTCCGTTTTCCAGCCTGCGTTTTCAGGATAAAGACGGCCGGGTCGTCATGGGACTGAAGGCTTTCCGCTGGATCCCTCGCAAGGCGGAGCTCATTTGCTTTCCGGATGTCGACCCGAGGCTGGGGGCGATCACCCTCTACAAGCCCTCGCAGTGCCGCGACTGTGTCCTGGAGGATGTGCGCAGCCGCCGGCCGCTCTACATCACACCGTACATTCTTGGGGGTTACGGGCAATCGAATGACCTCAACGACGAGGAGACGGCTTATGTTCGCCGGGACAAACCGAGCACCGAAGCAGGGCTAGACATCAAATACGGCCTGACCAGCAACCTCACTCTGGATGTTACGGCCAACACGGATTTCGCCCAGGTCGAGGCCGATGACTATCAGGTCAACCTCAGCCGGTTCTCGCTTTTTTTCCCGGAAAAAAGATTATTTTTTCTGGAACGGGCCGGGATCTTCGATTTCGGCTTCGGCGAGTACAATCAGCTTTTTTACAGCCGACGGATCGGCATCTCTGAAGAAGAACCTGTCCGGATCTACGGCGGCGTCCGTCTGACGGGCCGGGTCGGGCTGTGGGATCTCGGGTTGCTCGACATGCAGACCGCTCGGCTGCGCACTGAAGATGTCCCCTCCGAGAATTTCGGCGTGTTCCGGGTCCGGAGAAGGGTATTCAATCC
>CAZJBD010000119.1:0-7950 GCA_964544265.1 uncultured Eubacteriales bacterium | reverse complement strand
AAATAGCCCTGGGCATAGAGGTCGGTGTTGTCGCCGATGATCGTTATGGAGTTTTTGTTGGCCCCCACCGTACCGTCCGACCCGTAGCCCCAGAACTTGCAGCTGATGACGTTGCCGGGTTCTGTATCGATATCCTCCTTCGGCTTGAGGGAAAGGCCGGTCACGTCATCGTCGATCCCGACCGTAAAGCCGTGGGTGCAAGCGCCGTCGAGGTGGTCGTAGACGGCCTTGACCATGGCCGGCGTGAATTCTTTTGAGGAGAGTCCATACCGGCCTCCCACCACCTTGATGTTCCGGCCGGACAAGGCGACGGCCGTATCGAGGTACAGAGGCTCGCCCAGGGAGCCCGGTTCCTTCGTCCGGTCCAAAACGGCGACTTTCTTGACACTTGCAGGCAGGGCAACGGCCAGGGCTTTTCCGTCGAAGGGCCGGTAAAGCCGAACCTTGACCGCCCCCACCCTCGAACCCCGCTTGTTCAGGAAGGAAATGGTCTCTTCGACCGTCTCGGCTCCCGATCCCATGATGACGATGACCTTATCGGCGTCGGGCGCACCCACGTAGTCGAAAAGATGGTAGGACCGGCCGAGGGCCTTGGCGACTTTATCCATATACTCCTGGACGATGCCCGGTCCGGCATCGTAATATTTGTTGACCGTCTCTCGTCCCTGGAAGTAGACGTCGGGATTTTGCTGACCGACCTTGATCATGGGCCGCTCAGGGCTCAGGGCCCGCCTGTGGAAGTCCTCCAGATATTGCGGTTCCAAGAGCCCGGCCAGGACCTCGTAAGGGACCATCTCGACCTTTTGGACTTCGCTCGAGGTCCGGAAGCCGTCGAAGAAGCATAGAAAGGGGATTTTCGACTTCAAGGTGGCCAACTGGGAGACAATGGCCAAGTCCATGACTTCCTGGACCGAGCCGGCGGCCATCAAGGCGAATCCCGTATTACGAGCGGACATGACATCGGAGTGGTCGCCGAAGATGGAGAGGGACTGGCAGGCCAACGAACGCGCCGAAACGTAGAAAACCGTGGGCAGCATTTCGCCCGCGATCTTGTGCATGTTCGGAAGCATCAACATAAGTCCCTGGGATGCGGTGAACGTTGTCGTCAGGGCCCCGGCGGAAAGGCTGCCGTGCACAGCCCCGGAGGCGCCTCCTTCGGACTGGAGCTCGACGACTGTCAGGGGTTGGCCGAAGATGTTCTTTCTGCCGTCCGCGGCCCATTCATCGGCCATCTCGCCCATGGTCGAGGACGGCGTGATGGGGTAAATCGCTGCAACTTGGGAATACGCATAAGCCACATGCGTCGCGGCCGTGTTTCCATCAATGGCTTTAAAGATTTTTGTCATCATTCCTCTCCTATGATTGCCTATCGGCGGAATTTATTATTTTTATTTAAAAACTACAAGATCCTATTCCTTCATCTCAATCCGGCCTTCCAGGGCCTTCTTGATCGTGACTTGGTCGGCAAAATCAAGGTCCGAGCCTACGGGAAGGCCCATGGCCAGCCTCGTGATCCTAAGGTCGATGCCTTTTAGAAGCTTCACCAGATAAAGGGCTGTCGCCTCGCCGTCCACGGTGGGGTTGGTGGCGACGATGACTTCCCGGAAGTTTCCTGCTTCAATTCTCTTGATGAGCTTCTCCAAATGGAGATCGTCCGGTCCCTTTCCCTTAAGCGGCGAAAGCGCTCCAAGAAGGACATGGTACCGGCCGCGGTAGACGCCTGTCTTTTCGATCGAAGAGATATTGAACGGCTCCTCGACGACGCACAGGACGTCGTCTTGACGATGAGGGTCCGTACACATCTGGCAAGGGTCCACATGGGTGATGCTGTTGCAGACCGAACAGGTAAAAATCTTCCTCTTGGCCTCCCGGATCGCTTCGGCCAGCCGATCGGCATCCTCTTGAGGAAGGCCGAGGATGTAAAAGGCCATTCGCTGGGCGGTTTTGGCGCCGATGCCCGGGATTCGTTTCAGTTCTTCGATGAGGTCGTCGAGAGGCTGGGCGAATTCGAACATCAGAACATCCCCGGGATCTTCAGGCCGGCACCGAGGCTTCCCAGCTTCTGACTGAGTGCCCCGTCGACCTTGGCCGCTGCGTCGTTGAACGCGGCGACGATGAGGTCCTGGAGCATGTCGACGTCATCCCTATTGACGACTTCTTTTTCGATCCGGATCTCAAGAAGGGTTTTTTGGCCGTCCATGACGACGGTCACCATGCCGCCGCCGCTCGTCCCCTCGATACGCATTCCGACCAGCTCCTTCTGAAGACGGTCCTGCATCTCCTTGGCCGCTTTCAACATTTTTTGCATTTCCGCCAGGTTTCTCATCGCTCGCTCCTCTTGCGGTCCCTTCCCATCTACTCCCGGTTCAGGGGTTTCTTGACCGGACCGACCGAAAGGACTTGAGCCTTGAATGTGTTCATGAAGTGCTGAACTGTGGGATCCTTCAAAACAGCCTCTTTCTCCGGAGATTCACCGCCCGGGAGGGCATTTTCCTCTTGTCCCAGGAGGCGGAGGGCTATTTTTCGTCCGCTGACCTCGGACGCGACACGCTCGATGAGCCGCAAATCCCTCTGGACCGTATCCAAATAGATCCTCTTATCGCCGGCAAAAAAAACCTCAAGCGTGTCCTCCCTAATCTTAACGGACGAATAATGGGCCAGGAGGGCGACCAAGGCCGCTTTTTTCTTCTGGAGCTCCTCCAGGATCCGGGTAAAAGAAACCTCCGCCTCGGATGAAGGGCTGGCCGTCGAAGGGGTCGCCTTGGGCTGCGTCTTAGAAGGGGACGTGTCGGAGCGGGACCAAGCCTTGGCTTGGGCCTCGCTATAAGCTTTTGGCGGAGTCTGGATTCCGGTCCGGGTTTCTGCCGAGGCAGCTGAGGCCTTAACCTGCCGCTCCGAGACAGTTCCCTGGGGCTCTTGGCTGTGGGTCGCGCCCGGGCCGGACGTCCCCGAATCCTTTCTTGAATCCTTGAGCTCCCGGATGAGGTCCGCGAGGGGAACAAGTCTCCGGAAGTGACAGAGCTTGACCAACAAGGATTCCAGATAGATCCTGGGGTGCGAAGAATAGCGAAGTCCCGCCTCCCCCTGCTGGAGGGCCAACAGATAGCGGAGGAACTCTTCCGGAGAGGCCTTCTTGGATTCTTGGGTCAAACGTCCGAGCTCCTCGGCATTCATAAACAGCAGGTCCTGGGGTTTTTCCATGGACGCGGCCAGGAGCAGGTTGCGGAAATGTTCGATCAAGTCCTTGAAGAATACCCGGAGGTCATGGCCTCCCTCGATCAACGCGTCGACCAGTGCGAAAACCGAATCAGCTTTTTCTTCCAGGATCGCCGATGAACAGGTATAGAGCAGCTCGGGGCTGATCGTGCCCAGGATCTCTTTGAGGTCATCGTCATTGATGACCTCTCCGCTGAAGGCTACGGCTTGATCGAGAAGGCTCTGGGCGTCCCTGAGACTCCCTTCGGCGGCGTGGGCGATCAGGGCGAGGGCGGGAGGACTGATCGTAATGCCGTTGCTCTTGGAGATGTCCATCAAGTGATTGATGATCTCCTTCTGCGAGATCTTCTTGAATTCAAAGTGCTGACAGCGGGAGACGATGGTCGGGGGCACCTTGCTGAATTCCGTGGTGGCGAAGATGAACACCGTATTCTCGGGCGGCTCTTCCAGTGTCTTGAGCAGGGCATTGAACGCGGGTCCGGTGACTTGGTGGACTTCGTCGATGATGATGATCTTATAGCGACTGCGAATGGGCTTGTATTTCAAGCCCTCGCGCAGGGCCCGAATATCATCAATGCCTCGATTCGAGGCCCCGTCGATTTCCAAAACGTCGATCGAGCGATCCTCCTTGATTTCCAGGCAGGACTCGCATGCGTTGCACGGGGTCGGGGTTGGGCCGTTCGCGCAATTGAGGGCTTTGGCCAGGATACGGGCGGCCGTCGTTTTTCCGGTGCCCCGCATTCCCGAAAACAGGTAGGCCTGGGTCACCCTATTCGTCTTGATGGCGTTCCGGAGGGTCTGAACGACGGACTTTTGGCCGATCATCTCCTCAAAGGTTTGAGGTCTGTATCTGCGGGCGAATATTTCGTAAGACATTTGATAAGAGATTACCAGGAAAGGGATCGTATTCCCTTCTTGCGTAAAGAATATCTTAACATAAATCCCGGAAATTTCAACGATTCATTTCCCTGGCAAAGCCGGGACTAATGGGTATAATAACCTCGCGGGCGATCCGATGAACGCTCCGATGAGCGATAAAAAGAGTCTTCTTGAGATCCATATGGCCGTCGTCCTGTTCGGATTTCCGGGACTGTTCGCCAGGTGGGTCCCAATCTCCCCTCCCCTCCTCGTCCTGGGAAGACTCATCTTTGCTGCCCTCGCCCTGGCTGCAATCATCCTCGCGCGCCGAATGACCTTTAGGGTAACCCCCCAGCGGGACGTTTTCACCCTCCTTTTTTGTGGGGCCGTGCTGGCCGTGCATTGGACGACATTTTTTCAATCGGTAAGAGTTTCTTCCGTCGCCGTAGGCCTGCTTTCTTATTCGACCTTCCCCGTTTTCACGGCCTTTCTCGAGCCGCTCGTTTCAAGGCAAAGGCCGAACCGGAGGGACCTTCTTCTGGCGGGAGCGTGCTTTTTCGGAGTCTTCCTCATCATCCCCCGCCTTAGCCTCAACGACTCGGTCTTCCGGGGCGTCCTATGGGGACTCGTCTCAGGCGCGACGTTCGCTGTTCTGACCGTCTTCAACAGGAGGCTCACTCAAAAGCGGTCGAGCCTTCATATCGTGTTTTATCAGGATCTTTTCGCCGGCATATTGCTTCTGCCCTTTTTCTTCGCCCGCCGGCCCATCTTGAGCCCAAGAGACGTTCTCCTCCTGGCGGCCCTTGGAATCATCTGCACGGCGTTGGCCCACACTTTGTTCATCCACGGGATGAAGCGCATCCGGGCCCGGACGGCGAGCATCATCAGCTCGCTGGAATCGGTCTATGGAGTCCTATTAGCTCTGATCTTTTTAGGCGAGATTCCTTCTATGAGGACGGTTATTGGAGGGATCATCATCCTTCTGGCCGCCCTCGCCGTAACCAGGAAAGCGGCGAGGGGCAGTCTCTAGGGTCGGCTAGGTGAGGGCGGCTTCGAAGAAAGCCCGACTTTAAGTTCGAGGCGAGCTCCCCTGAGCGAGATCGTCCCGAACTTTTTCTGGAAATCCTCGAAGACGAGGCCCTTCTCGTCCGTTTTCAGGACCCTGAGATAGGGATCCAGGTGCCCGGCAAGGTTTTGATAAGCGGCCATGGCCCTGATGTCGTCGGGGTAGTCGATCAAAATGAGGGTAAAATGTCCGGACTGCGGGTCCTCATAGCTCCCGGCGACGCCAAACAGAATGCCCCTTTGGTCGAGGATGTCCCCTTCTCCCAGCGTATAGAAAGCCTGGAGACCGACCGGCCCCCTGAACAGGCAGGCCGAACCTGGCTTAAGTCCCTGGCCGGGAAGGCGGCCGACAAGGTTTGCCGCCCTTTCATCGGGGATCCCAATCAGCGCCCGGCGCGTGAGCTCGACCATGACCGGAAGAAGCTTCTCGCGGCCGGAAGAATTATTGATATGGATGAACGATCGACCCTTGAGGATCGTAAACTGAGCCGGCTCGCCCGAGTTCCGTGCATCCACACCTTTAATGGGGGTTTCCCCTCCGCACTTCATGAGATAGATTCCCAAGGCGGCTTCCGGGCTTTCCATCTCATAGATCTCTAAGAGAAGCTCGTCCTCGCCTTTTTTATATCTCTGAAGGGAGAGCCTCTTGAAACCGAACTCCAGAAAAAGCTCTGCCCCGCCGTCTATATAGTCAAAAAGCCGGCTGCCGGGAAATTCCCGCAAGCCCTCGGACTTTTCCCAGCCTGGGGTGAAGCCGCCGGGGGGGATGTCGATCCCGCCATTGAGCGACGCGACGGCGAGGGCGGCCGCGCAAGCGGCGAGAATCTTTCTCTTCAGCATCCAGGACCTTTATGAGATCGCCTATCAGACCTTGACGTGTTCGATCTTTTCGAGGTCGCCTATCCCCAGGCCCAGCTTTTGGGCGTATCTGAGGTACTCGGTGAACCTGGGATGTTCGTTGACCTTGACCCCCATGTCTTTCCGTTTTTTAACGATGAGGGTGTGGCAAACGAGGTCGAGGGCGAACGGGTCGGTCCCGAAAAAGAGCGTGCCATAATCATAAATGAACTTGGCTTCGGGGCCAGGTCCCCCTTCGTACTGGGCCTTGATCCCGTCGGTGACGTTCAAGACGAGCTTGTCCCGGACGGCCGGGAAGGCCGGAACTTCGACGCAGACATCGAGGAAAAGCGGCTGATGGAGTCTGTTCGTATTGCAGACGGCGCCGTAGCCGATGTTCTTGGTGGCCATCGATATGGCGTTGCCGGCGTTCTTGAAGACGGGCACGTTGATGATTTTTGTCAGCTTCCGGGTCAGGAGCTTTCCGAAGTAGGAATACTTTCCATTGAAAACGTGCTGGTTGAGATAGGGCTCGTCCTTGGGGCCTTCCACGTCGGCCCAATAGAAAGCGTCTTTGTCGAAATTGTCCGCGCTGACGTGCGTTCCGTCCGGCCTGAGCCAACGGCTGTTATCCTTGGTCTTCCCTTCGGCGGCCGCTTCGTCCATAGTCTGAAGGCCTTCGATCCCGATCCCAGGATACCTCTCGGCCGTGAAGCCCGCGTCCTTGAGCATGTAGTCAAACCGGTCCCATATGATGATGTTCCGGCGCGGCAGTCCAGCCGACGTAAGCCAATCGATAATAGCGTCCACGACCTCGAGGCGAGTGCTGATCAGGCCGGGGCCGACCGGATTGACCTTGATTCCGACGACGTCACCTTTTTCAAAAAAGAGCGCGAAACTTTTTTTGAGGTTCTTACCCGTCAGGCCCGTGATCCCCTTCTCGAACATGCTTTTAATAAGGGCGGCGTCAACCCTGCCGTTCGCCAGACATTTCGGGTCCTGGACCTCGACGACCCTCCCCGGGAAGGGACCGGGGAGAGAGTGTTGTGTCTTGGGGGCCTTCGTGGCCTCATCGATGTTGGTCTTCGGCCTTTCGATCTTTGCGGGCGCAGCGTTCTGGGCAAAGACGAGAGATCTTCCGGCCAGCAGACCGAGTCCGGCCGCCGCCCCTGCCGCTCCGCCCGCCTTGAAGAATTGCCGCCTGTTGATGTGGAGGCGCGATTCCATAGAACGATAGCTTCTCGGGATCATGATATTCCGTCCCTTCTTTTTAGCTTCGAGCTCTTGACCTTATTCTCTTCCTCTTTGTGGCGTCGGCTGAGCTCGGATTTTTCGGTTTCGTGCTTTTTCTTGAGGGATTCGATCTTGGCCTTATATTCTTCTTCGACCTTCTCCCTTTCCTCCGGAGTCCTGGCGAGTTTCTTGTCGTCGTCGACCTTTCGCCTGATCTCATTGACCTCGATCTCCTGGCTATCTTCGAGCAGTCTCCTTTCCCGTTCCTGGTCATCCTGGAGTCCTTGGCCTCTGGCCTTTTCGTCTTCGATCTCTTCCGCCGAGATCTTTTCCTCCGCTTCATCGAAGTCGAGAGAGGTGTTCGGTCTCGCCAGTTGGTTGCGGGAAATGGAAGGTTTATGGATGAAAAGGTCTTCACCTTCGATGAACGAAACGCCTGGCCGGTTGGGATCGCGAAGCTCGTATTTCGTGACCTCCTGATGGGTGAACCTTCCGATGCGGTCGGCGTCGATCCCTTCATTAAACACCCGGCCTCCGCGGAAGCCAATTCCGGCTCCCATCATCGTAAAATCGATGATCGTATAATTTCGCTCAAAAGGAAGGGCATAGCGATCCAGCCGTTCATCCAGGAAGTGACGGGCATTGACAAAAACCCAGTATTGGGGAGGGAAGTCGAAATCAAAAGAGCGGATCCCCGTTCCGGGGACGAATTCCGCCTCCGGCGGCAGCGGCGCCCAACCC
>CAZJBD010000118.1:0-8007 GCA_964544265.1 uncultured Eubacteriales bacterium | reverse complement strand
GGATGGGGGGCCTAAATATAAATTTTTTACTTGACTTGACAACTGATATGTGATATATTAGATTCCTTGAAGGGTAAAAATCTTTGAAAGGGATCATATTCGACATCAAGCGTTTCGCCATACACGATGGCCCAGGCATCCGGACGACTATCTTCTTCAAGGGTTGCCCTCTTCGCTGCCTCTGGTGTCATAATCCCGAGGGTATTGAATCGCGTTTCGAGCTGATGCCCAGTCCGGGGCGGTGCGCGGCGGATTGCACGGAGTGTCTCAAGGTCTGCCCCAACGTTCTTGCCAAGAATAACGGCCATATCGTGCTCCAAAAGGCCGTCCACGGGGACGGGCCCTGTTCGCGCGCGGCAGACGCCTGCGTTTATGACGCCCTTCGGCTTGTCGGCAGGCAGGTCACCGTCGATGACATCGTCGCCGAGGTCGAGAAGGACCAGATCTTTTATGAGCAGTCAGGAGGCGGAGTCACCTTTTCCGGAGGCGAGCCTCTGCTCCAACCCACATTCCTCTCCGAGCTCATTGATAAGCTCAAGGGCCGGGGCTTCCACGTTGCTTTGGATACGTCCGGATTCGCGGCTTGGAAAGTCCTGGAAGGAATCGCGCGGAAATGCGACCTTATCCTTTATGACCTCAAAATCATGGATGATGCCAAGCACCGGAAATACACAGGGGTCTCGAACCGCCTCATCCTGGATAACTTGAAAAAGCTTTCCTCCATCGGGAAAGAGATTTGGGTTCGTATTCCGCTTATCCCCGGCATCAACGACGACGAGGAGAACATGCGGCGGACGGCCGATTTCCTCCGCCCGCTTCCGAATATCAAACGAGTCAATGTCCTTCCTTACCATAAGGGCGGATGCGAAAAATACAAGAACCTGGGCAAAATAGACCGCTTCCGATCTTTCGAACCGCCCTCGGAGGAGAGAGTGGGAGCCGTCCTCGGCCTTCTCGCAAGCAAGAGATTTCAGGTCCGGAGAGGAGGATAACGTGAACGAGAGGATCCGGAAGCTCAGAGAGCAGAGCCAAAAAGCCGTTCCTTCGCTTAGCTTGGAACGGGCAAAGCTCGTCACGGAATTTTTCAAGAGCGACACCGCCTCCCGTGTTTCGATACCCCTTCAGAGAGGGTTTGTTTTTAAGCATCTCGTGCAGAACAAAGCCATTTGCATCGACGAAGGCGAGCTCATCGTCGGGGAAAGGGGGCCGGCCCCCAAGGCGACCCCGACCTATCCCGAAATCACCTGCCACAGTCTCGAAGACCTCGACATCCTGGACACGAGACCCCGGACCTCCTTCAAGGTGGACGCGGAGATGAAGATGGCCTACAAGGAAGAAATCATCCCCTTCTGGAGGGGACGGTCCATGCGTGACCGGATCATGTCGGAGATGAAGCCGGAGTGGCACGACGCTTATGAGGCCGGAATCTTCACCGAGTTCATGGAGCAGAGGGCCCCCGGTCACACGGTCCTCGACAATAAAATTTATAGAAAGGGGATGCTCGACTTCATAAAGGAGATCAGGGAATCCGTGGCCGGGCTCGATTTCCTCAACGATCCCCAGGCTTTCGACAAGCAGGAAGAGCTCAAGGCCATGGAGATCGTGGCCGAGGCCCTGATCGCGTATGCCCGAAGGCACGCCGAAAAGGCCCGCGAACTGGCGAAAAAAGAGAAGAGCGCGGCCCGGAAAAAGGAACTCGGCTCGATCGCCGAAATTTGCGAACGGGTTCCCGCTCACGCGCCCAGGAACTTCCGGGAAGCCCTTCAGCATTACTGGTTCATCCATCTCGGCGTCATTATGGAGTACAACACCTGGGACTCTTTCAATCCCGGCCGCTTGGATCAACACCTCTGGCCTTTTTATCAGAAGGGGCTCGAGGACGGCTCCTTGACCAGAGAAAGCGCCAAGGAGCTTCTGGAAGCCTTCTGGGTCAAGTTCAACAACCAGCTTGCTCCCCCCAAAGTCGGGGTCACGGCCGAGGAAAGCGGAACCTACACTGATTTCGCCCTGATCAACCTCGGCGGGCTGAAAACGGACGGCTCGAACGGCGTCAACGACTTGTCCTACCTTATCCTGGACGTCATCGAGGAGATGCGGATCGTCCAGCCCAGCTCCATGGTCCAGATCAGCGCCAAAGGTCCGGAGAGCCTTCTGCTCAGGGCGCTGCGCATCATTAGGACCGGGTTCGGCCAGCCTTCGATCTTCAACACGGACGCCATGGTCAAGGAGATGGTTCGGGCGGGAAAATCCGTTGAGGACGCCCGCGACGGCGGCGCGAGCGGATGCGTCGAGACCGGGGCTTTCGGCAAAGAGGCTTACATCCTGACCGGCTATTTCAACCTGACCAAGGTCTTTGAGATCACCCTCCATAACGGCGTCGACCCGAGGACGGGCAAAACGATCGGCCTGCGGACCGGGGACCCGTCGAAGTTTAAGACCTTCGATGAGCTGTTCGAGGCCTACAAGAAACAAATCCGCCATTTCGTCGATGTCAAGGTTCGCGGCAACAACGTCATCGAGAAGCTTTTCATGGATTACCTCCCGGCGCCTTTCCTCTCTCTCCTCACGAGCGACTGCATCGCGAAGGGCAAGGACTATCATGGCGGCGGCGCGAGGTACAATACGAACTACATTCAGGGCGTGGGCATGGGGACCATCACCGACGTCCTTTCCTCAATCAAGTATAACGTTTTCGACAAGAAGATCCTCACCCTAAAGGAGCTCATCGCGGCCCTGGATTCGAATTTCAAGGCGAAGGAGGCTCTGCGCCAGCGCTTCCTCAACCGGACGCCCAAGTACGGAAACGACGACGACTACGCCGACAGCCTAATGAAGAGGGTGTTCGAGGCCTACTTCGAGGCCGTGGAGGGCCGGCCGACCGTGCGCGGCGGCGTCTATCACATCGACCTTCTGCCGACGACCTGCCACATCTACTTCGGTAGGGTTACCGGCGCCACGGCCGACGGACGGAAAGCGAGCGAACCGGTCTCGGAAGGAGTCTCTCCCGTCCAGGGCGCCGACAGGCACGGCCCGACGGCGGTCATCAAGTCGGTCGGCAAGATGGACCACATCCGGACCGGGGGCACCCTGCTCAACCAAAAGTTCACCCCCCAGCTTGTCGCGGATGACGAGGGCCTGGCCGACCTCGGCCACCTCGTCCGCTCCTACTTCCGGATGGACGGCCACCATATCCAGTTCAACGTCGTCACGGCAGATACCCTTCGCGATGCCCAGAAGCATCCGGAGAAGTATCGAGACCTGATCGTCCGGGTCGCCGGCTACAGCGATTACTTCGTCGACTGCGGCAGGGAGCTTCAGGACGAGATCATCAAGCGGACCGAGCATCAAGAATACTGATCGTCTAAAAAAACATCGTCAAAATCCCGCCGGGCTTCTATAATATCCCTAAACGCCTACGTTCCTCGAAAGGAGCCGGCATGAGATCATTGTCTCGAAGGGATTTTTTGAGGGATTCCTCGAAAGCGGCGGCGGGCGCGGCGACGGTTTTGGCCGGATTAAGCAAGGCTTTTCCGAACGATAAGGTCCATATCGCCCTAATCGGCTGCGGGGGCATGGGGACGAACGACCTCGGGGCTTTTCTCCGCCTTCCGGAAGTCGAATGCCTGGCCCTTTGCGACGTGGACCAGCACCGCCTGGACGAAACGGTTCAAACCGTCAAGGAGCTTCGAGGCCGGGCGCCCGACGGATACCGGGACTTTCGAAACGTCCTCGATCGCAAGGACATTGACGCCGTCATCGTCGCGACTCCCGACCACTGGCACGCCTTGCCGACCGTGCTTGCCTGTCAGGCCGAAAAGGACGTCTATGTCGAAAAACCCTTGGCCACGTCGATCGCCGAGGGGAGGGCCATGGTCTCGGCAGCCCGGAGGCACGAGCGTGTCGTTCAGGTCGGAACCCAGCAGAGGAGCGCGCCCCATTTTAAAGACGCCGTGGACTTCGTAAAATCCGGGGAGCTGGGCAGGATTCGCTTCGTTCGCGCCTGGGCTTATCTCGATTGGAAGGGGAGCATCGGGAGTCCGGAGGATAGACTCCCGCCCTCTTATGTCGACTACGACCTCTGGCTCGGCCCGGCGCCCCTGCGGCCCTTCAATCCGATGCGCTTTCATCATAATTTCCGCTGGTTCTGGGACTATTCCGGGGGGCTGGCGACGGACTGGGGCGCCCATATGATCGACGTCGTCCGCTGGGCCATGGACGAGCAGCCCGGGGGCGCGTCGGCCGTCGGGGGCAAATTCGGTTTTCCGGAGGACATCCGGGAAACTCCCGATACCATGCAGGCCGTCGTAGAATTTCCTGGCTTTTCCATGGTCTGGGAGCATATGATCGGCTGCGGCATCGGGCCCTGGCAGAGGGAGCACGGCTGCGAGTTTCACGGCCAGAACGGCATTGCCGTCGTGGACCGGAACGGATGGGAGGTCGTGTCGGAGACGGATATGTTCAAGCAGCCAGAACGTGTCTTCCGGATGATGCCCAGGCCCCGCCAAGTAGCTTCGGACGACGGTCATCTGGCCCACGTCCGGAATTTTGTCGATTGCCTCAAGACCCGTGAGCGACCGAAAGGCGATGTAGAGAATGGGCACCTTTCAATCATTCCCAGCCATCTGGCCAATATCGCCTGGCGCTTGAAGCGTTCGGTCAAATGGGATCCGGCCGCGGAGCGGATTGTCGGCGATGCGGAAGCCCAGGCCCTGGTCGGCCGCGAATACCGTGAACCGTGGGTCCTGCCGAAAAGCTGAGCTCGAGCATGAAAACGAATAGACGGGATTTTCTCAAGCTGGCCGGGACCGGTGTTGCGGGCGCGTCCTTATCCGCGTTTCGCGTGCGCTCATTTGATATTGAGCCGGCTGCGAAAGCGGATCGTAAAAAATTCAGCTTGGGCCTGGCCAGCTACACGTTGCGGGAGTTTAGCCTGGCCGAGACTCTGGCAATAGCCAAGAAGCTCGGGCTTGCGCGGATCTCTCTTAAGAGCGTCCATCTTCCATTGGAGAGCGCGGATGAGGAGATCCGGTCCATCGCCCGCAAGATCAGGGATGAGGGGCTTGATCTTTATGCCTGCGGAGTGATCTACATGACCAATGAAGCGGAGGTCCGGCAGGCCTTTCACTATGCGGGCGTGGCCGGTGTGCCTCTCATCATCGGCGTTCCAAACCACGAACTCCTGGGCCTTTGCCGGGACCTCGTTCGGCAGTCCGGCATTCGGCTTGCGGTCCACAACCATGGCCCCGAAGATAAGCTTTACCCGACTCCGCGAAGCGTCCTGGGAAGAATCGGCGAGTATGGAGCGGGCCTTGGCCTATGTCTGGACGCCGGTCATGCCGCGCGATCGGGTATCGATCCGGCCCAGGCCGCGCTCGAGGCCGGAGACCGGCTGTTCGACGTTCATATCAAGGACGTGACCGCGGCTTCGGCCGCCGGCGAGCCCGTTGAGATCGGCCGGGGAGTCGTCGACATTCCCCGATTCATCCGGGCTCTCATCGGTATGAATTATTCCGGGACCGTGGCTTTTGAATACGAAAAAGACGGAAAGGACCCTGTTTCCGGCCTGGCGGAATCCGTCGGCTATGTCAGGGGAGTCCTGGAAATGCTCCGCGAGGATTGGACAGTATGAGTTCGTTCCGGCGGTGGCTGGTTATGGCCTGCCTCTGTCTTTCGGGAGGCCTCATTTATCTTTTGCCTTTTTTGCGAGAGGTCTACTATATCCCGCTGCAGAAGGCTCTCCATCTCACCAATACCCAGCTCGGCGTCCTGATGAGTGTCTTCGGTACGGTCTCGATGATCACCTATTTTCCTGGCGGCTGGCTGGCCGACCGCTTCTCGCCCAGGAAGCTGATGACGCTCTCGCTCGTCCTGACGGGATTGGCCGGCCTGTATTTTGCCACGTTCCCATCCTATGCGGTCTCCATCATCATCCACGGGTTCTGGGGAGTGAGCATCACGCTGACCTTCTGGGCCTCGATGATCAAGGCCACCAGAAACTGGGCGCCGCCCGCGGAGCAGGGAAGAGCTTTCGGCATCCTGGAAAGCGGCCGGGGAATCGCTGAGGTCGTCAGCTCGACGATCTTTCTGGCCGTCTTTGCCAGGCTGGGGAGCGGGGACAGCGCCCTCTCCCGGGTGATCGTTCTTTTTTCCGTGGTGAATCTTCTCCTCGGCCTTCTGACCTGGCTGGTCATTAGCGACACGGGGAGAACGGATAAGGGACCGGAGCGCCCGGGCGAGAAGGTTGGTTTTCGTGAGGTCATCCGCGTTTTGAAAATGCCCGTGGTCTGGCTGATTTCAGCCGTCCTTCTTGCGGCCTACGGCGCGTATTGGGGAGCTTATTATTTCACGCCCTATGCCACCGACGCTTTCAAGATGGGGGTCGTCTTCGGCGGAGCGATTGGAGTCGGCAAGATGTGGCTCAAGCCTCTCGCGGCCCTGGCCGCGGGTTTCCTGGCCGACAAGGCAGGGATCTCGAAAGCGGTCATCCTCTGCTTGGCCGTCTTGATCTTCAGTTTCAGCGTTTTCATCCTGATCCCCGGGAGCCGCGCTTTTGTGCCGGTTCTTCTGGCCGGAACGGCCGTCGCCTCTTTGGCCATTTTCGCCTTGAGGGGCATCTATTTCGCTTTGCTCGAAGAAGGCGGCGTGCCTCTGGCCGTTACCGGCACGGCGACCGGGATCGTTTCGGTCATCGGATTCACCCCCGACGTTTTCATGCCCATGGTCGGCGGCGTGCTTCTCGACCGTTTTCCTGGAGTTTTGGGATACCGGTTTCTCTTTTTAGTTATCGCCGGTCTCTGCTTGTTGGGACTGGCGGCCGCTGTGGTCATCCGGAGAAAATACGCGGTCCGAAAATCACAGTCAAGCCATTGAAATCATCGCCTTGATGACGCCGTCCCGGCGGTCGAAAACCGTTTCGAAAGCCTCTTGCACGCGCCCAAGCGGAAAGGTATGCGTGGCCATGAAGCGGGGATCGATCGTCCGCGAGGCGATGAGATCTAGGGCTTTATCCAGGCTGCGGTTCTGTCGGCGAACGTTTTGAATCCGGAGCTCCTTTCGCCGCAGCCGGCTGATATCAAAGGAGATCCGCTCTTCAATGGGGATCCCGACCATAAGGAGCGTTCCGCCCGGCTTTAGGAGAAGGACCGCCTGGTCGACGGCCTCCTGTTGGCCGCAGCACTCGAAGGCCAGGTCGAGGCCCCCGGGCTCGCGGGCCAGGATTCCGGCCACGATATCCTCTACGAGCGGATTCCCGGTCCAGATTGCTCCCGCCGTTCGGGCGGCCTTTATGCGGGCCGGGACCTTTTCGGTCGCCAAGAGGTCGCCTCCCCCCTTAACTTTATAGCTTAGGCAGACGCTCAGTCCGATCGGACCGGCGCCCAGCACGGCCGCGGTCCGGCCTTTAATCTCTCCGGCCAGTTCGACCGCCCAAAGACCTATGGAAAGGGGTTCGGCGATGACGGCTTCGGCCCAGGACATCTTCGGCGGGAGAATATGGCAATTGCGCTCGGGCATCACGATGAATTCGGCCAGGGCGCCGTCGAGCTGCCCGGGACTGCCGAGGAAGCGCAGATGGCGGCATGTATGAGGTCTTCCGGCCAGGCATTGATCGCAGGTTCCGCAGGAGACAGCCGGCTCGACGGACACCCGGTCACCCGGCTTGAGCCGCATGACCCCGGGGCCCACGGCCTCGACGACGGCCGCGCACTCATGGCCCAGGCGGATGGGATAGCGGAGGTCCAAATCGCCAACCCGAGGCTCCGAGAAATAATGGACGTCGCTGCCGCAGATGCTCACCAGCACCGTGCGCAGAAGGACGTCGTCTTGGTTCCGGATCTCCGGGACGGCGGACTCCCGGATCTCGATTTGTCCCGGCGCCGTTAAAATAGCCGTCTTCATCTCAAAATCCATTTTAGGCGGAAGAGGGCTTCCGCGCAAGGAAGGAACCGGCTTTACGGTCGCTGCACCGGCTTTTATTTCTCTGCAATGACCAGCATCTCGAAGTCGTCC
>CAZJBD010000117.1:0-8022 GCA_964544265.1 uncultured Eubacteriales bacterium | reverse complement strand
TGGCCGACGGCCGAAATGATGGGCACCGGAGAGCGGGAGATGGCCCGGGCAACCGGCTCTTCATTGAATGCCCAGAGGTCCTCGATCGAACCACCGCCGCGGCCGACGATGATGACGTCGATCCCCGGGAATGATCCCAGGTAATCAATCCCCTCGACGATTTCCGCCGCCGCCCCTTCCCCCTGGACTTTGACAGGGTAGATGATGATGTGAAGCCTGGCGTAACGTCGCTCCAAGATCCTCAGGATGTCAGCGATGGCCGCCCCGCGCGGCGAGGTGACGATGCCGATCGTCCGGGGTCGGATGGGGAGCGCCTTCTTGCGCCCGGGGTCGAAGAGGCCTTCGGCCCTGAGCTTCTCCTTAAGCTGTTCGAAGGCCAGTTGGAGGACGCCCTTGCCCTTGGGCTCGATGACCTCGGCCACGATCTGATATTCGCCCCGCGGTTCGTAGACGTTGATCTTCCCCCGGCAGAGGACCATCAGACCATCCTTGAGATCGAAGACAATCTTGCGCGCTTCGGAGCGGAACATGACCCCCTTGAGTTGGCTCTTGGCGTCCTTGAGGGTGAAATAAATGTGACCGGAGGAGTGTCGGTGGAAGTTCGAGATTTCGCCCTCCACCCAGAGGAGAGGGAAAACCGTTTCCAGGGTGAGCTTGATGATCTCGGTTACTGCCGAAACCGAATAGACCTTATCCGGCTTTACCAAATCACTGTTCGTCGACGTTCTCCTCGACCATGGTTCCTCTCTTGATGGACAGGGCCCGCCCGGACTTGGCGTCAACCTCGATGAAGACCCAGGATAAGGCCAGCCCTTCCTTGGAGGGTTCGAACCGCTGGGGCCGGCCGGTGAGGAACTTCTGCACAGCCTGCTCCTTCCGGATGCCTATCACTGAATAATAGCCGCCGCACATGCCGGCGTCCGTGATGAACGCGGTCCCCCCGGGGAGGACCTTCTCGTCCGCGGTCGGAACATGGGTGTGGGTCCCGATGACCGCCGAGACACGGCCGTCCAGGTGCCAGCCAAGGGCCTGTTTTTCCGAGGTTGCCTCGGCATGAAAGTCGACGATGATGATGGGCGTTTCCCGGCCCAGGGCCTCAACCTCCTCGTCTGCCCGGCGAAAGGGACAATCGATGGCCTCCATAAAAACCCTGCCCTGGAGGTTGAGCACCGCAATCTTGGCACTTCCGTTCTGGAATAGATAGCTGCCGCGGCCGGGGTTCCCCGCCGGGTAGTTGGCCGGACGGAGAAGCCTCGGTTCGCGGTCGAGGTAGGGCAGGGCTTCCTTTTTATCCCAGATGTGGTTGCCGGAAGTCAGAACGTCGACCTGCAGGAAAAGGTCCCGGCCGATTTCTTCGGTGATCCCGACGCCGCCGGCTGCGTTCTCGCCGTTGGCGATAACGATCGCCGGCGGATATTTCTTGACAAGCTGGGCTAAAAACCGCTGGACGGCCCTCCGGCCCTGGTGGCCTATGATATCCCCCAGGAAGAGAACTCCGGTCCTAGCGAGCATATTCCACCGCCCTCATCTCCCGGATGACCGTGACCTTGATCTGGCCCGGGTAGTCCAGCTCGTTCTTGATCTTGGCAGCGATGTCCTTGGCAATGAGCGAGGCCCGGTCATCGGAGACCTTCTGGCTCTCGACGATGATCCGGATCTCGCGCCCGGCCTGGAGAGCAAACGACCGGGAGACGCCCTCGAAACTATTGGCCAGCTCCTCGAGCTTCTGCAGGCGCTCGATATAGGTCTCCAGGAGTTCGCGCCGCGCCCCCGGCCGGGCCGCGGACAGGGTATCCGCCGCCTGGATCAAGACGGCTTCGATCGACGGGAAATCGACATCCCGGTGGTGCGAAGCGATGGCCTGGATGACCTTCTCATTCTCGCCGTATTTCTTGGTCAGTTCGACGGAGAGCTCCGTGTGCGTGCCCTCGACATCCTTGTCCACGGCCTTTCCGATATCATGGAGGAGGCCGGCCCGGAGAGCTGTGTTGACGTCGGCGCCGATCTCGCCGGCCATCAGGGCCGCGAGCATGGCCACTTCCTTGGAATGCTGAAGGACATTCTGGCCGTAACTCGTCCTGTACTTAAGTTTGCCCAAAAGCTTGATGAGTTCGGGATGGACATTATTGATTTTGAGCTCCAGGACCGTGGACTCGCCCTCCTCCTTGATTTTCTGCTCGAGGTCCGCCTTGACCTTCTCGACGATGTCCTCAATCCTGGCCGGGTGGATCCGCCCGTCCATGACGAGCTTCTCGATGGAGAGGCGGGCCAACTCGCGGCGGATGGGATCGAAACTCGAAAGGATAACGGCTTCTGGCGTGTCGTCGACGATGATGTCGACACCGGTGGCTTGTTCCAAGGCCCGGATATTCCGGCCCTCGCGGCCGATGATCCGTCCCTTCATGTCGTCAGAAGGGAGGTCGACGACGGACACCGTGGTCTCGACGACGTGTTCGGCCGCCGAGCGCTGGATGGCGTTGACGATGACTTCACGGGCCGAGGCCTGGGCCTTCTCCCGCGCCTCTTCCTCGATACGCCGGACGGTTTGGATGGCCTCGAGCCGGGCCTCATCCTCGATCTTCTTGATGAGCGTGGCCTTGGCCTCTTCCTGGGTGAGGCCGGAGATTCGCTCGAGCTCGGCCATCTCTTTTTTGACGGCTTCGCCGATTTTGATCTCGAGGTCGTCGAGTTCTTTCTCCTTGTCCTGGAGCCGGCGTTCCTTCTGGGAGAAATCGCGCTCCTTTCGCTCGATGGATTGGAAGCGCCTCTCGAGGTTCTCCTCCTTGTTGATGAGGCGGCGCTCGGTCTCGCTGATTTTCCGCCGTTGTTCGCGGGTTCGGTTCTCAAAATCGGCCTGGCGGGCCAGGTCCCTCTCCTTGGTCTCGATGGCCGCTTCGCGTTTAATCTTCTCGGCGTCCTCGCCCGCCCGGGCCAGGACCCCCTTGGCCTCCTCTTCGATTTCGACGGCGCGGCGGTCGGCGGCCCGCCTCTTTAGGGCAAGGATGACCACGACCACGAGCAGGATAACGATAACGGCGGCGCCGGGATAAACATAAATTGGAATGTTCACGATTGTCACCTCCTTGTAAGATCCGGGGAGACGATCGTATGGAGGGCGGGAAAACGAGTCACATAGGAACGGACGGTCCCGCAGGGAAAGAGTGCCCCTCCGCGGCCCCGGGGACCCTCAGGGGAGAGTCCGCGGCGGCCCCGCGGCGGCGTGTTTTAGCATCATCTATGTGTGTCCGGACGGCTGATCCGGAACTAAGAAGTGACTTTTCCCAAATTCTTGTATGTATTTTCATCTTTTATAAGATGAACCTCCAAACTATTGATCTCCGTTTCCATGTGGCCAATGGCTTCGCTGAGTTGATCGAGCCTCTTCTGGCTCAAGAAAAGCTCGTCCGCGATATTGAGAGCCGCCAGGACGGCGATCTTCGTCGTGTCCGCGGACTTGGATTTCACAGCCACTTCATGCATTTTTTGATCAACGTACGAAGTCAAGTGGCCGATATATTTTTCATCCTCATCTCCTTTGACCCGGATTCGGTATTTTTGTCCGTAAATCTCGATCTCGATGATTTTATCGATCATATTCCGAGCTGGTCTATCTGGCTGATGATGGCCTCGATCCTTCCTTTAATATCCTCCCTCTCGCCCTCACACCTCTTGAGCTCTTCGTCCAGCCGGGCGATCTTCCGGCCCTGCTCCTCGAACTCCTTCTTATCCGTTCTAAGCTCTTTAAGCTGCTGGCGGAGTTTGTCGTTCTCGGCCGAGAGCTTGTTGATGTACTCGACGACCCGGGAGATCTTTCCTTCGAGTATTTTAATTCTGTCAATCTCTGTTGTCAATTTTTCCTCCCTCTCTAGGCTGAATATTTAGGGCCGCCTTCAGGCGGCTGATGATGTCCTGTTGGGCTTTATCGACCTCTTCGGCAAGGAGCGTCCGCTTGGGATTTCGGTAGCGGAACCGAATGGACAGGCTGACCTTGTCCCCGGGGATCGACGGCCCGGTGAACCGGTCGGTGAGCTCGAACCCCTCGAGAAAGGGGACCGATAATTTGGCCACAGCCGTCTGGATGTCTTGGTAAGACAAGTCCCTATCCGCCAGGAACGAGAGGTCGCGGCTGACCCCGGGAAACTTGGCGACGGGCGTGAACCGAAAGGCTTTCGGCTGCTTTTCTAGAAGGCCGGCCAGGTTGATCTCTGCGGCATAGATCGTCCCTTCCAGGGAATACAGGTCCTTCAAAGACTTCTTCACGACGCCCAGGTGGCCGACCGTATCGCCCTTATAGGCCAGGGCGAGCGAAGCGCCCTCCTCAAAGAAGGGATGGCTGTCGACTGAAAAAGAAAAGGGCTCATACCTCAAAGCAGACATCAGGGCCTCGATGGCCCCTTTGAAGATAAAAAAGTCGGCCTCCCTGGCCTTGGTCTGCCAGTGGGTCCGGCCCAAAAGGCCCGTTGTCAGCAGGCCGAGTGTGAGCCGCTCCTCGTAGGCCTCATCCTTCTTGAAGTAGATGTTTCCGAGTTCGAAGATGTGAACGCCGTCGAGTCCCCGATTCAGGTTCCAAGCAACGTTCTCAAGAAGGCCCATGATCAGGCTCGTCCGGAGGCTCGCCGACCTGGAAGAGATGGGGTTCCGGATCGAGATGGGTTCCCGGCCGCTCGCGACCCCGGATTCTTTTTCCGGGTCGGAGAAGCAGAAGTTGATGACTTCGTCCAAACCCTGGTGGAGGAGGATTTGACGCAGCTTCTGAAGCCTCTCCCGCTTCTTGTTGACGGGCGGCTCGAATGATGCCAGGGGCGTGACTTCACTGGGAATCTTGTCATAGCCGTAGAAGCGCGCCACCTCTTCGATGAGGTCGGCCTCGCGCTCGATGTCCACGCGGTACGATGGGACTTCAGCCCGCCAAACGCCCTTGTCACTCTCCTCAACCTTGAAACCAAGGTCCTCCAGGATGCGCCGGACCCTGTCCTTGGGGATATCAGTGCCCAGAAGCTCGGAGATGCGGCGGTGGCGGAGGATCGCGGACTTGGGCTTCCGCGGTTTGGGGTAAACATCCAAGATGCCCTTGGCCACCTTTCCGCCAAAGCGGCAAAGAAGAGAGGCCGCCATCAGGGCCGCCTGGGGCGGGAAGGCGATATCCGATCCCCTCTCAAAGCGGTAGGAGGCGTCTGTGGAGAGCCCTGCCTTTTTAGCGGTCAGCCTGATCGAGACGGGATCGAAGCAGGCGCTCTCGATGAGAACGTCGCGGGTCGTATCCGTAACGCCCGTCTCCTCTCCGCCCATGATGCCGGCCAGGGCGACGGGCACCGCTTCGTCGGCAATAACCAGCATCTCCGGCGAAAGCTCAAGCGTCAGGCCCTCGAGAGTCTTTAGAGTTTCCCCCTTCTGGGCCTTGCGGACGATGATCCGGCCGCCGCGGAGCTTGGCAAAGTCGAACGTATGGAGGGGCTGAGCCGTGGCAAAGAGGACGTAGTTCGAGATGTCAACGACGTTGTTGATGGGCCTCAGGCCCATGGCTACGATCCTCCGGCGGAGCCAGCCGGGCGACGGGCAGACATCGACGCCCCTCACCAGCATGGCGCAGTACCTGGGACAGAGCGCCTCGTCGCGGATCTGGACGTCGGTGAGGTCGGAAACTCTCTCCGGGAGCTCGTCGACCGGCCAGGCTTTTTCCAGGAGCTTTTCCCCCAACATCGCGGCGACTTCCCGGGCGATGCCGAGATGGCCGAGAGTGTCGGGCCGATTGGCATAGGTCTCGACCTCGACGATCGTGTCCCCGTCGATCTCCTCGGCATTCTCAGCCATCAGGCCGATCATTGTCAGCCGTTCAAGGAGCTCCGGCGTCGGGAGGTCCGCCCTCACGTATTCATTGAGCCAATTCAAACTGATCTTCATCTGAGGTTAAACTGCCTTAGGAACCGGAGGTCGTTCTCATAGAAAAAACGCATTTCCGGGATCTGGTAGGACAGCATGGCGGTCCTTTCAATCCCCATGCCGAACGCCCAGCAGGAATACTTCTCGGGGTCAATATTGACGTTTTTAAAGACCTGAGGATCGACCATGCCGGATCCCAGGATTTCCTTCCAGCCCGTTCCCCCGCAAACCCTGCATGACTTGTCCTTTTGCTCGCAAACGATGCACTCGATGTCCACTTCGGCCGAGGGCTCAGTGAAAGGGAAGAAACTCGGCCGAAAGCGTATTTTGAGCTTCTCTCCGAACATGGCCCGGACGAAATATTCCAGGGTCCCCTTGAGATGGGCGAAGGTGATCCCCTCATCCACGACCAGGCCCTCGACTTGGTAGAACATGGGCAGGTGGGTCGGGTCCGTGGTCTCCCGCCGGAAGACGCGCCCGGGGATGATGATCCGAATCGGCGGTTTCTTTTTCTCCATGACCCGGATCTGAACGGGCGAGGTATGCGTCCTGAGCATCAGGCTGTCCGTGATATAGAGCGTGTCCCACTTGTCCCGGGCCGGATGTTGGGGCGGGAAATTCAGGGCTTCAAAGTTATAGTAGTCTGTCTCGATCTCGGGCCCGTCCTCGATGGCGAAACCCATCCCCAAGAAGATGTTTTCGATCTCCTGTTGAAAGAGGACGACGGGATGGGGCGCTCCCCAATAAAGGCTCTTTCCGGGAAGGGTTAAATCGATCGACCGGGCCGCCCGACGGCGATCCGAGAGCTCCCCCCCGAGGAGGGCGAGCTTTTCCTGGACATGGTCCTTGAACTCGTTGATGAGCTGGCCGGCTCTGGGTTTCTCAGCGGCGGAGAGGATTTTCATCTCCTCGAAAAGTGCGGTCAGGCAGCCCTTCTTCCGGCTCAGGAATTCGTTCCGGAGTTCGGCCAGACCCTTTTCATCCCGGACCCGGGCGGACTCCTCCGCGAACTTTTTCTTGTATTCCTCGATCTTGCCCTGGAGATTCGTCATGTCACAGAATCAGGCCGCGGCCGTCTTCGCCTTATTCGCGAGGACGGCGAATGTTTCGGGAGCCCGGACGGCCAGCTCGGCCAGGACCTTCCGGTCGAGCTCGATGTTGAGCTTCTTCAAGCCCCGGATGAAGCGGCTGTAAGAGATGCCGTTAACCACGGCAGCAGCCTTGACCCGGATGATCCAGAGGGTCCGAAATTCCCTCTTTTTGTTCCTCCGGTCTCGGTAGGCATAAAGGAGAGACTTCTCCACGGCTTCTTTGGCCGTTCGGTGATTGCGGCTCTTGGCGCCCCAATACCCTTTGGCCAGCTTCAGGATTTTGGTCCTCCGATTTTTTCTCTTGGTCCCTCTTTTGACTCTCGGCATTTTTTTTCTCCTCGGTCGGGTTGCGAAATGGGCCCGGGGCCCTCAGGCTTGGTAAGGAAGCATCTTTTTGAGGATCCTCCGGTCGGCCGGACTGGCAGCCTCTTTCTGGCCCAGATGGCGGAGCCTTTTGGACGATTTCTTGGTCAGGATATGGCTTTTATTCGCCTGATTATGCAGGAATTTCTTTTTCGCCGTTACCTTGAACCTCTTTTGGGCTCCCTTGTGGGTTTTTAGCTTTGGCATCTTTTCCTCCCGTCTTCGTAGCGATGAGCATGAGCGAAACCGACCAGCCTTGTTTTCGGACCTCTCCGTCTTGGGCGCCGAGACCCTGGACCTGCTCCAGAACCTTGTCCAGGATCTTCGTCCCGAGCTCGGGCCTTTGTTTTTCCCGGCCCCGAAGCATCACCGTGACCTTGACTTTGTTGCCCTCCTCCAGGAATCGGAGGATGTGGCGCATCTTGAAGTCATAGTCGTGGGTCGAGATTTTTGGGCGAAACTTGATCTCCTTGATCTGGATCTGCTTCTGGTGCTTTTTGGACTCGTGTTCCTTCTTGTGGAGTTCATAAAGGAACTTGCCGTAGTCCATAATCCGGCATACGGGCGGAACGGCCTGGGGCGCGATCTCAACAAGGTCCAGGTTTTTTTCCCGGGCAATCGCCAAGGCTTGGATTGGGGACAGAACTCCCAGCTGTTTCTTCTCGTCGTCGATAACCCGTATCTCCTT
>CAZJBD010000116.1:0-8063 GCA_964544265.1 uncultured Eubacteriales bacterium | reverse complement strand
ACGGATCTGGCCGGGTGACCCTGAAAAGACAGGAAAAGCCCCGGTTTGGCAAGCCAAACCAGGACGGGAAAGCGTCGACCGAAGTTGTCGCCCGACTGATCACTCCGACCTGGAAAACGGATCCTAAAAAGAATAAATTAGGGTTTGGCGGGAGCCAAAGGCTTGTAGATGACCGCAACCAGGATTCCCGCGACAAGCATTTCCAGCAGGCCGAAAAGCATCCATCGGAGAATGATGACATAGCTGATCGGCAAAAACACCCACAGGGAAACATTCATCGGCACGCTGACGAAGAGCCACATGATGATCCCGTATCGCACGCCCTCGGCAATGCCTTTTCCTTCGCGGCCTTTGATGAAAATATAGGTGAACAGAAACGTTACGAGCACTCCGACGACGTACGTCACCCAAATCCTGGACATCATATTCGGCCGCCACAGACTCTTCAACGATTCGTTGACGCTTTTCATGAAGACTTCGTTGAAGATGAAATCCATGGCTTGGACGACCACATAGGTCACCAGGCCGGCCATAAGAAAGCGTTTCCAGTTCATTCTCTCCTCCTTCCGAAAATTGGGATCTCCACGTTTATCCCCTTCCGAGCTGCCTCACCAAAGAGTAACACCGATCCTCATGCCGGTCAATAAAAGCCGTGCGCCACATTACCAAGGGTCTGCGGGTTATTGGATAAGAACGGCCGCCTCCTGACCGAAGTCGATTAGAATTCGGCGGCCTTTTCTAAGGCCGCCTCCATTGAATCGTACATCCAGTGCTGCATCTCCCTCGTCCGCACGGGCTTCACCTGGATCGCGCAGGCAGCCTCCATTTCCTTCCGGAGTGCGCGGAGCCCCGCAAGAATCCGCGCGGCCTCAGCACGGGTTGCCGGGCCAGCTCCGTTGAGCTCCGCCTTCAGGAGGATTCGGCCGGCCTCCGCCCGGTTGACCAGGTTCCGGGCGGCTCGGTCCCAGAAGGCGATCTCCTCATGCCCGTTGGCCACAACCTTTGAATACTCCCTGAACATTCTCGACCCCTCTCGGTATTCCCCGAGCCTCTGTTCGCAATCCCGGAGCTCCTTGGCGAGATTCCCGTTCTTCGCGATCTCACGGACCCGGTTTGCCACATAATCCCTCGGCGCGGGTCTCGCGTCCTTAAAAAAGCCGAGGTCATCGGCGTAGTTGAACAGCCCCCGCCTCGCGAGCTTCCCGGCGGCGGCAAAGAAGCGCAGGTCGTCGGTCCCGAAGTGCTTCCGCACGTAATATTTCTGATAGGCGTCAAGGTTGCCCTCTGGGTAAGCGGCGACGTAGTTCGGCAATTCAATTGATGGGGCCTGGAGCTCCCAGGGGAAGAGGTGAACCGTCCAGCTCGTCAGGACGGCCCCGTCCACTTTCCCGGACCGGCCTTTCCGGAACGAGTCGAAGGTGTTCCGTATGTGGTAGAACGTGGCCGGGGCGAAAACGCTATCCCCCCAGCTGCTCGAGCTCGGGCAGGTGACGACGTCAAAACCCTTAGCCGCGAGAAATTCCGTCGTATAGAACGGGTCCGGGTCCCGCCCGGGCTCGTTGCCGAGCGGGTACATCCAGGGGCCGAAGCGCGCGAGCGTCGCGGCGTCGAGCTGGTCCTTCCGGACGTTCCCCAGGCCCCAGACCTGGACGTGGCCGCAGCCGTAATAACGGTCATAGAGCCAGTCGAAGATCACGATCTTCTTCGAGAGCTTGCCTAAGGCCTCCGGGTGATGAAGGATCATATCGCCCCATATCACCGGCCGGATTCCCCGCTCAACGAGCGGGCGGGCGACCGCGTTGATATGGTCGATGAAGAGCTCCGAGAGTGAATGCTCGGCGGCATAGGCAGCGCAGCGGGAGCATTGCCCCAGGGTATAAGCCTCATCCGCGCCGAGGTGGAAATATTGGACGTCGCCAAAGACCTCCAGATATTCCCCGATCCACCTCCGCAGGAGCGCCGCGACCCCGGGGTTCCGCGGACAGTACTGGTCGATTCGGTCCGGCACTTCGGCAAGCGGTTTGTATTTATCGTGTTTCAGGACGTACTCACAGTGCCCGATCGTCTGGAGCAGGGGAATGGGCTCGAGGCCGATTTTACGGCCGTAGTCGAGGAGTTCCCGGAACTCCTCCTTCGTGAACGCATCCGGCGAGACGCATTCCGGGCACGTCGTCCACCGGATATTGTTCTCGACCTCCCAAATGATGGTATCGTACCCCAGCCCGGCCAGCCGCTTCAGCTCCCGCTTTAGGTAGTCGCCGCGGTAGGCCGCGATGTTCATGTCGATGTGGAACCCGGTAAGCTTATCTCCGGCGCCGTAGAGCGCCGTTGAAAGCCCGAGGATTGCCGTCCCCAATAAGAGAACTGCGGATCAGTTCATGTTGTCTCTCGTCCCGGTCTTGCTTTACTCTATCGCCGCCGACCTGGGGAGTCAACCGAACTCGCCCGGCCGCAATTCGCCTGAGCAATCTTTTGGGTGATTGCATGACTTGCCGCAGAAAGGTCGATACCGCGAGAATATTCCATGGCATTGGGCGTCGTGTCATTGAGAGGACTTGACAAACGTAACCATAAAGATTACATATGTAACCATAATGAATACATACTCCTTAACGGCCGGACCGGCTAGGCTTCTACTCGGGAAGGGCCGGTTGGCTATCCTGGCCCTCCTTTTCGGGCGCCCCGAGGAACGGTTCTATCTTCGGCAAATTGTGCGGGCCAGCGGGTATGGGCTCGGCCCGGTCCAGAGGGAATTGAAGCTCCTAACCGAAAACGGCATCCTACGCCGCTCGGTCCAGGGAAGGCAGGTCTATTTCCAGGCCGATTCGGAGTCCCCTATCTACCCTGACCTGAAGAGCCTTCTAACCAAGACGGCCGGGATCGGGGGAACCCTCCGCGACTCTCTCGCTCCCCTGGCGGCTCGTATCAAGGCGGCCTTCATTTATGGTTCGGTCGCCCGGGGAGAAGAGAGGGCCGGGAGCGACATCGATTTGCTCGTCGTCGGCGAAGCGACCTTCGTCGAGGTCGTGGCCGCCCTTCAGGGGGCTCAGAAGGCTTTAGGCCGGGAGATCAATCCCACGGTCTATCCGCCCGACGAGTTCCGGGCCAAGGTCGAAGGCAAACACTATTTCCTGTCCTCCGTTCTCGAGGGCCCCAAGATTTTCCTTATGGGAGACGAACGTGAGCTTGCAGGAATGGCTGAGAAACGGCTGGCTCATCGAGCATAGGACGAGCCCAGGCGAGATCGCCGAGCTCCTCGGGGTAGCTGACCGTGATCTTTTGGAATGCCGGGCCGCGGGCTTGGGCCCGGACTGGCGTCTGGCCATCGCCTACAATTCCGCCCTTCAGGCTTCCAAGGCGGCTCTCGCCGCCGCCGGGTATCGCGCGGCCAGGGAGGTCGGTCATTACCGGATCATACAATCGTTGGCCTATACCATCGGAGCCGGCCCCGACCTTGTCGCGAAGCTCGACGCGTTCCGCAAGAAACGAAATATCAGCGATTATGAGCGCCCGGGCTCTGTCTCGGACCAGGAGGCTGCTGAGATGCTTGACCTAGCGCGAGAGCTGAGAAACGCGGTCGAAAGTTGGCTCAGGGAACGGTATCCCGAACTCTTGAGAACCTGAGCCGTATCGCGGATCTAAAAACCGATTTTCAACCCTGCCGTTAAGACCAAGCCCCCGATGTTGATCTCGCCCAATCTCGTATTTCTCCTGTTTGAGGGCATCATCGATTCGTTCGTGAGAGTAAGCCTGGGAATCCATTCCATTATGCCATCCCACATCTGATGATTGTCATAGTAATAAAGCTCGCCTTCCCAGTCGCGAGAAGAGAATTCGTCTTCATCATGACCTTTTCCAGTCCAATTCTTGAAATTCGCGATGCGATAAAATCCGTTGACGACAAATGACACTTTTGGGGCGACCTTAAACTCCATGCCTCCTCCGACGTGGAAGCCCAGGACGTTGCAGCTAGCATCTTCTGTTAGCAGGATTTGGGATGAGGAGATATTCATTTTTTCTTCTTGCTGCATCTTGCCGAAGTAATAGTCCGCCCCTCCCTTGATGAAGAAGCTCGCTATATTGCCGGCAGGAATGGTCAAATAAAGGCTTCCGCTTATCGGGATGAACCTGAACGTATAATTCCTTTGATATTCACGGTCGGGCTCTCCATATCGTCCCCCGCTTTTTTTTGATAAATAGCCCGACCCTATGCCAATGCCGATATTTCTTGTTATGTCAAAAATGAATTCGCCCTGAAAATCGACCATGTTTTTCCATTCGGCCCAATCGAAATATTCATCCGTATCGTCCCATTGATCCTTTTCTCCCCTTACGATGGTATTGAAATCTCCGCTGTTGATAAAGCCAAGACCGCCTGACAGATAGAGATTGAAGGTGAGCCTCCATGTTTGCTCACCCAAAGCAATTCCCGATATGGATAAAAGCCCAATTCCCAAAAACAGCCAGAATGCCTTATTTCGCTTGTGCTGAATCAAGATTCTTTCTCCTTTTATGAATGGAGCCTACCGCTTTTTTATGACGATCTTGACTCTTCTATTCTTCTGTCTTCCCTCCGGATTGTCAGTCCCGTCAGGAAGGGTATTCGGGGCTATGGGCTTTGACTCTCCATACCCATTGGTCTTGATGGCGGAAGGATTGATTCCGGCGTTTTTTGCCAGCCACTCTTTAACTGATTCTGCCCGCCTTTGGGAAAGATTCAGGTTATAGTCTTCTGAGCCCTTGGAGTCCGTGTGGCCGGAGACGATGATTTCAGGGCTCTTGTGGGCTTTTATGATACCGCCGACCTTGGCCAGCTTCTCTTCCGCTTCGGCCCTGATATCCCATTTGTCGAAATCAAAAAGAATATCGCCGGCGAGATCAATCTGGATCTCCGTCCCGGATTCCCTCGCACCGAGATCCTTCTTGGCTTGGGCCAGTTGCGTGCTGCTAAAGGAGATACCTCTGGAGACTCCCAGAACGTCCACGACACGGGAAACGATTCCCTTCGCTCCGCGGCCGGGTCCCAGAGCCTTGAGAGCCAAAATGGCTTTTTCATGGGCACCGGCAGGGATGAGCGGATCTTCTTTTTGAAGGAGAGCCCGGCCTTCTCCAAAAAGCGAAAGGATTCCAACGAGCAAAGAGAAACAAAAGGAGAGGCTGCGTCGGCTCATGATTCAGGAACTCGATCTCAATTTGACTTCTTCAAAGGGAGAAACCCCCGGAAGAAAGATGGAAATCGTTTCGGGATTGTCGCTCGGCTGGGGGAATTTGATCCAGATGCCCTTCGTTCCCCCGGCCGGCAAATCAAACCAAAATCGGCCGCCGTTATTTTTGTCATACACCGGACCGGCGATGTAGAGGCCGTCGGCATCTTTGAGCGGATAATATTTCTTCTGGTTGGCCTCATCAATGATGTAGCAATTTTCGTAATTGAACTGCCAGCTCTGGTTGGACGGCCCCGTGTTTCTAACCTTGAATCTCAGGGTCGCGATGTTGTTATCAACGTCCGTTTTGAGAAGGTCAATCACGACTCCGTCCAGAGTGTCGTGAGACTGGGTTTGAAGGACTCCCTGGCCTACGGCCAGAGCTGCAAGAAATAATACGGCCCCCAGAAAAGGCATGAAGCCCTTCGGGATGTTTTTTTTCATGAAAAACCTCCTTCCTTTCAGCTGAGCCGGATGGCCCTGCGGTCATGGGTTGATGTCTCCCTTTCTCTTGATTGGATGATAGGCCGCGATAGAGAGGAATGTCAAGCTAAAGGGTTATTATGAGCTGCCGTGATTTACTTCTGTTTTTTAAGCGCGTCGAGCTGGGTCCTGGCGGTCGCGACGGCTTTTTTGATCTCGGCGTTGTTCGGATCGAAAGCGAGCAGGCTCTCCCAGACGGAGATGGCCTTGGCCAGGTTTCCCTTTCTATATTCCTCGAGACCCGTCTTGGTCAGGCTTTCCCGGCAAGTTTGGACGGCACCCTGCAGAGCCTCCCGGGTAAACGCCACGGGGGGTTTGAGCCCTTCAAAATACGGATAACTCTTGAGCAGAAAGACGTTGACCGTTCCTGCCCGGGCGAAATCCTTGGCCTCCAAGGATTTGTCTCCGATGGCCTTGATTTCGTTCGCCGTCCCCCGGAATTTCGCCGCGAGTTCGACGTCCCTCGGATTCTCTTTGAGAGCGGCCTGGAATATGTCGATGGCCTTGGCGAAGTGCCCAGCTCTCATGGCTTGCGCGGCCGGATTATCGACCGCCTCGATCCGGCATTCCTTCCGGGCCGTTTCCAGATAGATTTTGTTAAAGGTGAGATTCACCGCGAAGGCTCCGAAATCTCCGTAGTGATCGAGAAGAATCCGATAGATACGGTAAGCCCCGGCGCAATCCCGTTCGCTCCGGGTCCTGTCGGCGGTCCGTTTGATCTCCTCGACCGTCCGGATATAACGGGCCGTCAATTCCTTGCTCGATGGATTTTTTTGCTGGGCTACTTGGAAGCTGTCGAGGGCTTCCTCAAAATCGCCGGCCGCCAGGGACTTCCGGGATTCGACGGATGTCTCTTTGCTGAGGGTTTTGTCGGCGGAAGCGCAGGCCGATAAAAAGAGACAGGTGAGGGCGGCTCCGGTGAGGGCGCGCGTCTTGGATCGTTTGAGCATGATGTTACCCCGTTTTATTGATCGTCCCCAGGAAGAGCTCGACAAGCTTCGGGCCGAACTGCTTTCCTGCCCGCTCCTCGATCATGGCCAAGGCCTTCTTTTTGGTCATCGCTTTGCGGTATGGCCGGTCCGAAGTCATGGCATCGTAAGCGTCGACCAGGGAGATGATGGCCGCATCCCGGGGGATTCCCTCCCCGCTCAACCCGTCCGGATATCCGCTTCCGTTGTACCACTCGTGATGGTGCCGGACGGCCGGGATGAACCGGCGGAGGGAGGGCGCTTTGCGTAGGATCTCGGCGCCGTATTCGGGGTGTTTTTGCATCTCCTCCCACTCGCCAGAATCCAGGTTGCCCTCCTTGTGGAGGATGGCGTCGGGAATCTTGATTTTGCCGACGTCGTGGAAGAGGCAGGAAATCTCAATCTCTTCCAGCTCTTGCTTCTGAAGGCCCATTTCCTTGCCCAAGGCGATGGCCATCTCGGATACGCGGGTCGAGTGGCCGAGCGTGTAGGAATCCCGGGCATCGATGGCCGCGGCCACGACTCGGACGGTGGAGACATAGGCTTCTTCAAGCTCCCGGGCGTTTTGGGCCAGCCGGTCCCGCTGGTTCGTGATGAGCCCCGACATCTCGTTGAAGCTTGCCGTCAGCCGGCCGAGTTCGTCTTCGGAAAAAATCCGAAGCGGTTTTGACGCTTTCCCGCGCTTGAGTTCTTCGACGCCGGACGAAAGCTCTTTGATCGGCCGGGTCAGGCTGGCGGACAGAAGGATGCCGCTGATGGTGCCGAGGATGAGGATGACGGCGAAGAGGATGATGACCTTCCGCTGGGCCGCTCCCCTGGCCGTCGTCAGCACGGACCAATCGAGCCCGAGGATGACGCTGCCAAGGTTCTTGTCCATGAAACGGATCGGGCTTTCGATTTCGATAAGGGTGCCCGGCTCCCCCGAGATCTTGCGGACCACGGTCCCGTCCTCGCCCTGCTCGAGGACTTCGCCCTGCGCCGGCTCCATCTTGCCGCCGCGCTCCTTGATATCGCTGTGGACGATGATGTTTCTCTCCGGACCGAGGACGCCGATCGACTTGATGTCGGGGTTCGTGTTCCGGATCTGGAAGACCATGTAATCGAGACCTAACAGGTCCTGGGCGCCCATGAGAAAGCCCGCCGAGGGAGCGATGCTCCGGCCCAGGGATTCCGCCGTCCGGATGATCTTGTCCGTGATATGTTTGTTCATGACCCGGATGGTGATGACGTAGGACAAAAACGTCGTGGCCGTAAGGAGAAAAAGGATCAGCAGGGTGGCCTTGGCCCGGATATTTCGAAAAGAGAGGGGCGACATATTTTTTTGATGAAGAAACCCATTTCTATCTTACTATCCGAATTTAAGACATGTCAATCGATCGAATCGCGCCGTCTAAAATCTTACCGAAGG
>CAZJBD010000115.1:0-8087 GCA_964544265.1 uncultured Eubacteriales bacterium | reverse complement strand
GGGCGCCCTCTCCATAGCGCACGGGGCCGGGTCGCCAAACCCGGCCTCTTTTTTTACCCCCCATCGCACCTTATATCGTACAAGCCGCTCAATAGAAGACTCGATATCAATCAGCCGGCCGGACGTTCGTAATTTTGACGGCTACGGGCCAGTCCGGACCCCAGGTAAAGAGCTCAGGCCTCTCTCCCGGCCTTATTTTGGCCGAGGCCGGCTTCTTAATGAACTGGACCGTATGAGTCCGGGCGACGCCGATATGGATCCCCTTTGCATCCTCTGTCCACACCACGCCCCCCTCCTGTCCGAGCACCGTGACCTTCGTTTCGGGCGTGGCTTTGACCGACTTGAGCGTGAATCGGCGACCCGCCCATGACTTGATCCCTTCGAGCCCATATTCGAGGTCGGCAAAAGCATAAACCGTCCCTTCCGGACGGCGCATGGTCAGCCAGACATCGTTTTCATTGGTAACTACCCACGGTCTGACGCCCCGGACAGCCTCTCCGTTCATCATCATCCACAGGCCCAGCTCGCGGAGAAGGTCCTCGTCGGGGGCGGCGATGCGCCCGTCGGGCCGCGGCCCGACGTTGAGGAGCATGTTTCCGCCCCTCGCCCGGATTTGGATGAGATTCGCGATGACCTCACGGACCTTGCGGATATCGGGATTGGGCTGATACGACCACTGCCAGCTCGTCGTCATGCAGCTTTCCCAGGCCCGGTCCGTGGCTTGACCGGGGATCTCCTGCTCGGGAGTTGGGATCTCCCCCCGGCCGATGAAAACGTCCTGCTTGACGCGCCAGGCATGTTTCTTGAGCGGTTCGCACGAACCATCGAACCAGATCATAAAGACGTCTCCGTAATCCGTCAGGAGCTCCTCGATCTGGCCCCTCTCGTAGTCGAGAAAAGATTTCTTCAGCGGGCCGAAAGGGGCGACCGCCTCGAAAGCCGGGGCCATGATACGCCCCCTAGGCACGCCCGTCTCAAAATGGTAGCGGACGTCTCCGGGCGAGTAATAAAAACCAATAAGAATCCCTTCTCGCCGGAAAGCCTCGACGACTTCGGCCACGATGTCCTTTCCATGAGGCGTCCGGGTAATTTTAAAATCGCTGTAAGCCGTGTCGAACATACAGAAGCCGTCATGATGCTTGGCCGTGAAACAAACGTATTCGATGCCCGCCAGTCCGGCCAACCGGGCCCACTCGGCCGCCTCGAAGCGGACCGGATTGAAGGTGCCCGCCAAGGCGTAATAGCGTTTGACAAAGTCCTCGGAAGCGCCGTTGAGGGGCCAAGAGATCTCCGTTCCCATCTGGGAGTTCGGACCCCAGTGGATGAACAGGCCGAGTCCGGCGTCGCGAAAGACTTCCGTTTTTTGCGGGTCGTTGGACAGGCGGACTTCGTCTTCCGGAACGAGCGGGACCGCGGCAGGGGCCTTTATAGTCTGGCCAGGCGCTGAGCTCGCGGATTTTTCCTGTTTTTGCGGGGTGCAGGAAACGACAACGATTGTCAGACAGGCCAGGATGAAAATGTCTTTGAGTATCTTTTTCATGTCGAGATTATATGTCTTCTTCGCCGAAAATAGGAAGGGCGGGCTGTTCCCCCATAAACCCTGGCTGGCTTTTCCATTGCCTTTTTGTTACTATTCTGCCGCGCAAAATGATCATCGGGGTGCTCTCCATCTGGGCGTTTGTATTCGGTGCCCTGGCGATCCGTGCCCATTACAAGGGTCCCCGAATTCTCGTTTATCTCTTTCGGCCGATGACCATGGCCGTCACAATCAGCCTCGTCCTCGAGGCAGGCGCCCAGGCCCGTCCGGCCTACCGTGCCGCCATAGCGGCCGGGCTCTTCATCTCTCTCGTAGGCGACGTCTTCATGATTCTTCGGAAGAAGCGTTTTCTGGAAGGCTTGATCTGTTTTCTCGTCGCTCAGGTCTGCTACACCTTCGCGTTCCTGGCGGGGATTCGTCTCAAATTCTCATCCTGGACTTCTATTCCCCTGCTCATCTACGCGGTTTTGGTCGTGGTCATCCTTTATCCGCACCTCGGAAAGATGCGCGTCCCCGTCATCCTCTACATCCTCGTGATCATCACGATGGCCCGGACCGCCCTCGAAAGGGTCGTCCAACTTCCGGGGACAGCGCCGCTGGCCGCTGCGGCCGGAGCTTCGCTCTTCGTCATCTCCGATTCCATCTTGGCCTTCGACCGTTTCGTCAAACCCTTCAGGTCCGCCCAGGCTTTCATCCTGAGCACGTACTTCGCCGCCCAATGGCTCATCGCCCTGTCCGTTTGCATTTGATTTCATTTGGATACAAAAGAAATCAGCCATTAAAGGTGATGCCATGATCCTAGGGAAGATCTTCATGCTTTTCACCCGGGTCGCCCTTTTTTCGTGGGGAGGAGGGCCCGCCTCGCTGGCTCTCATGCAGCGGGAATGCGTGAGCCAGGGCTGGGTGGACTCGGCCGAGTTCGCCGACGCCGTTGCCATGGGCAACGCCCTTCCCGGTCCTATCGCTCCCCAAGTCTCAGCCTATGTCGGCTATAAGCTGGCCGGCGTTCCGGGCGCGATCATGGCGGCCATGGGCACGGTCCTCCCGACGACGATCCTCATGCTCGTTATGATTATTTTTTTCTTCCGTATGAAGGACACCCCGGCCGTAAGATCTATGCTCGCCGCCGTCCGGTCCGTGGTGATCGGCCTCCTGATTTGGACCGCCTACGACATGGCCGTCTCGGTATTCGGCGCGGGGAAGTTCGGATCAATCTATCTCGTCCTCGGAGCCGCCCTCCTAGGGTTCTTTATCTACAAATAGGCCCCCACACGACAGTCATGAACACGATTTTCTCTTCCCTGTCTTTTCAGAAATCCAATCGAATTCGATTTTTCACTGTGTTATCATTGGCCAAAATCAAGAAGGAGCAGGCGCATGAACGATGAAAAGCTGGGAAAGTCCAAGTTCCCTCGGGCATTCTGGGCGGCCAACACGATCGAGCTCTTCGAGCGGGCGGCTTATTACTCCATGGCCTCGTTTATGGTCATTTACCTCAAAGAAAGCTTGGGCATGCGCCCAACCTTCGCCACCTTTCTCAACGGGTCGCTCCTCTGGGGACTCATCTATTTCATGCCTGTCGTCTCGGGTACGCTGGCCGATAAATACGGGTATAAAAAATCCCTGACCCTATCCTTCTTTTTGATCTGTCTCGGCTATTTCACGATGGGCAATCTTCAGAGGTTCTGGCCGGGCCTCATCGGACAGACAGCCGCGGAAGCCGTCGATTACACCATGCCTGCCATCCTGGGCATCATCCTCATCGGCATCGGCGGGTCCATCGTCAAACCCTGCGTCGCCGGAACGGTACAAAAGACGTCCGGAACGATGGCCACGGTCGGGTTCGGAATCTTCTATATGGTTATCAACATCGGTTCGATCTCGGGACGCGGCGTTTCTTATTTCATCCGAACGAACCTCGGGATCCCGGCCATCTTCACGTATGCGTCCTCCATCTTCGCTCTGATAGGCTTGGCCGTCGTCCTCTTTATCTACAAGGAGCCCCAATATGTGAGCGACGGGCGGAAGGACGGCCAGCAGGTCCGGAAAAAGACGTTGGGAGAGGCCCTCCTCGGGATCTTCGTCGTCCTCAGGAATCCGAGATTCGTATTTTTCCTGGTCGTCGTCGCCCTGTTCTGGGTCCTCTACGTCCAGCTCTACAACCTCATGCCGCTCTTTATCCGGGCCGTGGACCCCAACGCGCCCATGGAGCTTTATTCCCTGGCCAATCCGGTGATGATCGTCTGCTTCCAGCTCCTCATCACCCGGTTGGTCAAAAGGTGGACGCCCATCAAATCCATCCTCTTGGGCGTTGCCGTGACGACGGCCGGGATGCTTTTTAACCTCCTGCCGCCCCTCCTGGGTGCGGGCTTTTCAGAGAAAATGGACATCCTGGGACTCACCCTGCCCTTCGCCGGGATCTTCCTGATCATTTCCATCGCCTCGATGGCCGTCGGGGAAATGATGGCCTCACCCCGGATCTACGAGTATCTCGGCGCGATCGCGCCCAAAGGGGAAGAGGGGCTTTACCTCGGATACGCCAACCTGCCCATAGCCCTGGCCAGCATCTTCGGCGGCCCGCTGGGAGGGGCGCTGTTCGAGAAGTTCATCAGCACGCCGATGAAAGAAGGACGGCCGACAAATTCCCTGGTCATGTGGACCATTATCACAGCCATCGGGGTCGTATCCATGATCGGTCTTGCGATCTACGACCGGATGCTTGTTAAGGGCAAGGCGCAGGGATCATCATAAGCCTCCCCCGTTTTCACCCTGCGATCCTGCCGTCGATCCCGATGACGATTTTTTTTATATCGATGGAAACGCCGGAGGCCTCGACGGCCCGCTGGACAATCCGAAAGAGACCCAAGCAGCAGGGCACGGTCATGATGGCCACAGTGAGCGACTTCAATCCGTTTCTCTTGATGATCTCGGTTATCTTCTCGACATAGCCCTCCGTTTTGTCGAGTTTCGGACAGGCTATGACCAGCTTTTTCCCCTCCAGCAGGTCCTGGTGAAAGCTCCCCAGGGCGAAGGCCGTGCAGTCGGCCGCGACGAGCAGGTCGCTTCGCTCAAAGTAAGGGGCAAACGGCGAGACCAGATGGAGTTGGATGGGCCACTGGCGGAGTCGGGAATTCACCCCGGCCCCGGGACCCGCCGCGTCCTCTGTCACGGCAGGGATCGCGCAGGAGGCACTTCCCGGACATCCGGAAAAGCCAAGGGATCGGGCGCCGGCCCCGTGAACGCAAGCTGCCGCCTCCTTCCCCCGCGTCTCGAGGACGTGGGCGAACGCGGCCTCCGCATCATACCCCTCGCCTTCCTTCTCGACGATCTTGAGCGCTCCCGTCGGGCAGACATCCAGGCAGGCGCCCAGGCCATCACAGTAAAGCTCCCGGACCAGAACGGCCTTGTTCTCTGGGTCCAGGGCGAGAGCTCCCTCGGCACAAGCCGTGGTGCACAGCCCGCAGCCGTCGCACTTATCACGATCGATTTCGATGATCTTTCTTTTAGCCATAAAAACCTCCGCTCCCTCATTTTAGCCGAACCGGGGCCTAACGCAAATCGCCGTTGCCCCTAACCTGTTTCCCCTTTTTCTGCTATAATGGCCCCGACTTTTTAAACACGATGAGGAAATAAGGAGGTTTTATGAAAAAGACCATCATTTTATCCCTTATGATCTTGGCGCTCGCGTCGTTCGCCGCCGCCGACATCTACGTGAAATCCAAGGTCCATTCCGACCCCATGAGCATCATGGGACAAAGCCAGCCGGCCCAGGACTCCTTCTCCGAACAGTGGATCGGCGACAGCCAGTTCGCCATGCTTTCTGAGAAGAATTCATCCGTCCTCGACCTCAATAAGAACGTCCTTTACATTATCAATCACAAGGCCAAGACTTATATCGAGGCCCCTCTCCCCTTCGATTTCTCGAGCATCCTTCCCTCCCAGATGGCCGCCATGATGTCAAGCATGATGAAGATGACCGTGACCGTCGCCCCCACCGGACAGAAGAAGACCATCGGCGAGTGGAAGTGCGACGAATACGATGTCACCATGAACATGATGATGATGCCCATGAAGATGAAGGTCTACGCTACGACCGAAGTGCCGTTCGACCTGAAGGGCTATATGGAGAAAGTCTACGGGACCTCGCTCAAGACTCAGTTCCGGATGGACGAGGCCTCCGTCAAGGAGATGATGAAAATCAAGGGTTTCTGGATTGCCTCGGAAACCAACATGGAGATGATGGGCGCCAAGATCCACACGACGACCGAGGTCGTTGAGATCTCCAAGAAGACACCTCCGGCCGGGGTCTACGGCGTGCCTGCCGGATACACCAAGCAGGCCAAGCTTTCGATGCAGGACATGCAGCAGAGGTAAACGCAGGGTTTGGACACTGTCTGCCGCCTCAACCCCATCTTTGAGGTCCTGAAGTCCGCCCCCCGACGGATCAACAAGATCTTTATCCAGAAGGAGGCGGGACCCGGACGGATCGGCGAGATCATCCGGCAGGCCAGGGCCAACGGCATTCCCTGCATCTTCGTTCCCAAGGACAAGCTTGACTCGCTGGCTGACCACCATCAGGGGGCGGTGGCGATCGTTTCGCCCAAAGAGTTTTCCGACCTCGAGGAGCTCCTGACCGGGAAGAAGGCCCCCTTTCTGATCCTCCTCGACGAGATCGAAGACCCCCAGAACCTGGGCGCGATCGTCCGGAGCGCCGAATGCGCCGGTGTCGACGGCTTAGTCCTGACCGAGCACCGATCGGCCGGCCTGACCGAGACGGTTTCCACGGTCGCGGCCGGGGCCCTGGAACATGTCAAGGTTGCCCGGGTCGTAAACCTGGCCCGGGCCATGGAGGAGCTCAAAAAGCGCGGCCTCTGGTTCGTCGGGGCCGAGGGCGGCAGCCCGGAGCCGTGGTACAACTTCGATTACACCTTGCCCGTCGGCATCGTCCTGGGTTCGGAGAGCAAAGGCCTCCGGCCTCTCGTAAGGAAGAGATGCGACAAGGTCCTATCCATTCCCCTCTTCGGCAGGATCAATTCCCTCAACGTTTCCGCAGCGGCCGCGGTCTTTCTATTCGAGGTCGCCCGGCAACGGTCATCCGGAGATCATTGACATTATTTCGCCCGAGTCTATAGAATAAGAAGACACCATGGAAAAAAGCATCGATTTTTACAGCCTGGAGAAAGCCATCGTCGAGATCAAGGAGCAGATCGACAAGCTCCAGGAAAGCGACGATCCGGCCAGGAAGGAAAAGATCGCCGCCTTGCGTCTGGAGATCGAACAGGAGTGGGCTAGGATCTCGCCTGGCCTGACATCGATTCACATCGTCCAGATCGCCCGTCATCCCAAAAGGCCCTACAGCCTGGATTATTTCGCCGCCCTCTTCCAGGACTTCATGGAGATGCACGGCGACCGACGCTTCGGAGACGACCCGGCCATTGTCGCCGGCCTCGCCTTCTACAAGGGCCGGTCCGTAGCGCTGATAGGCCATCAGAAGGGCCGCACGACCAAAATCCGCATCGAGAGGAATTTCGGCCAGCCCAACCCCGAGGGCTACCGCAAGGCCCTCCGCGTCATGCGCACGGCCGAGAAATACGGGTTCCCCGTATTGACTTTCATCGACACGCCCGGCGCTTATCCCGGCATCGGCGCCGAGGAAAGGGGGCAGGCCGAGGCCATCGCCTACAACCTGAAGGTCATTGCCCGGCTCAAGACCCCCATTATCAATGTCGTCATCGGCGAGGGGGGGAGCGGCGGAGGTCTCGGCATCGGCTTCGGGGACGCCTTGCTGATGCTCGAGAACGGTTTCTATTCGGTCATTTCACCCGAGGGCTGTGCGGCCATTCTCTGGAACAGCCAGGACATGATGGAGCAGGCCGCCGAGAACCTCGGGATCAGGTCCCATAATCTCCTCGAGCTGGGCATTATCGACAAGATCATCCCGGAACCGCCTGGCGGCGCACATATCGATCCGGAACAGACGTTCCGGAATGTCGATAAAATCCTCGGCCCAACGCTGAAGAAGCTCGAATCCAAGCCGATCGACGAGCTCCTATCGGAGCGCTATCAAAAGGTCCGCAAGCTGGGGGTCTTCGTCGAGAAATGAAAAAGGGGGGCCGGGCGAAACAAGCGATCGCCGCCATCAAGGGAACGAAGGACATCCTGCCGGTCGAAATCGGGAGATGGCAGCGGGCCGAAGCTGCGGCCAGGCGGGTTTTCGAGCTCTATGGTTATCGGGAGCTCAGGGCCCCCGTCTTCGAGGCCACCGAACTCTTCGAAAGGGGAACGGGCCAGGCATCGGATGTCGTGGTCAAGGAGATGTACACCTTCATTGACAAGGGAGGCCGGTCCATCACCCTGCGTCCGGAATACACTCCGTCCGTCGTCCGGGCCATCATCGAGCACCGGCTCGATCTACGCCCCGAGCCCCTGCGCTTCTATTTCATGGGCCCCATGTTCCGATACGACAAGCCGCAGAAGGGCCGCTACCGCCAGTTTCACCAGATCGACATCGAGGTCTTCGGGGAAAAAGACCCGGCGATTGACGCCGAGA
>CAZJBD010000114.1:0-8175 GCA_964544265.1 uncultured Eubacteriales bacterium | reverse complement strand
CCCATGGCGTGGGCCTCGTCAATCATCAGCCGCGCCCGATAAGCCTTGGCCAGCTTGACGATCTCGGGAAGATTGGCGATCCGGCCGGACATGCTGAAGACCCCGTCGGTGACCACGAGCTTCGGGGCGTCCGGGGGAACGCCCTTCAAGACGTCTTCCAGGGCGGTCACATCGTTTGTCTTGTACCTGAGAACATGGACGCCCCGGGCCTTGGCGATCCAAGCCCCGGTGACGATGCTGGCATGGTTTTCCTTGTCGGAGATGAGGTACTCGCCCTTTTGGACAAGGGTAGGAATCACGCCCTGATTCGTCAGATAGCCCGTCGTGAAAGCCAAACAAGCCTCAACACCCAGAAAGTCGGCCAATTCCTCTTCCAGGGAGGTATGGAGGACGGACGTTCCATTCAGATACCGCGAACCGGAGCAACTGGATCCAAAGGCCCTAACGGCCGCAGCTGAAGCCTCAATGACCTCCGGGTGCTGGGAGAGGCCCAGGTAGTCATTGCTTCCGGCCATGATGACCTCCCGGCCCTCCATTTTAACGACGGGACCGTGATTCTCCTCGATGACCTGAAAATAAGGGAAGACCCCCGCATCGATGATCTCTTTCGCCCTCGAGAACTCCCGACATTTTTGGAACAGGTCCATATCCTATCCTCCCTGAAGTTATTCGGTCTTGCGCCTAAGACCTTCAAGGACAATCTCGAAGCCTAAACTCACAAGCCGGTCGAGGTCCTCCTCCTTGAACTGCCGTGATTCGACAAGCTGGATGATTCCGTTAAGCGTCCCCCACAGGACCAAGCTGACCTGGGGATCCGGGCGGGCCCCCTCGAGCTCGCCGGACCGGACACCCGCCCTGACGACGTTCTGGAGTTCGAGGAGGCAGGCAATTTTCAGGGTTCGAATCTCCTTCAGCAACGCGCCGGGAATCCGGTAATGGTCGCTGACCAGGTCGATGAAGAAAAGGATTTTGAAGGACTCCCTGTGTTCACGATAGAACCGGACGTAGGCCTTCATGGAGTTCCGGAGCTTCTCAGGCGTATCCCGGCCGGTCCTGGCCGCTTCTTTTAGGCAAGAAAGAAGAATGTTCAGGTGCTCGACCAGGATCGACGCATAAATCTCCTCTTTGCTCCCGAAGTGGTTATAGATCGTTCCCTTGCTGAACTCGATGGCCGACGCGATGTCGTCGAGCGTCACGCCGGCAAATCCTTGCTTCTGAAAGAGGTCCATGGCCGTGGCAAGGATGAGCCTCCTCCGCGTCTCGAACTCCCTCCCTTTTCTCTCCCGGATGCCCATTAGTGACTCTTAGTATTATTTTGACTTCCAGTCAATATCAGATCGTATTTCAAACTCCGGTGTTTGTCAAGCCGGGCGCAGGCGTCCTCAGCGGACGCCAAGACTGAAGGGAGTCCTTTCTTCGGTTCGGTCGGTCGCCGGGGGCGGTTCGGGCGAAAGGGTCGAGATCGCGCCGCGAAGCTCCGGAGTCATAGGGATGTCCAGCGAAGCGACGGAGCTCCGGAGCTGCTCCACCCCGCGGCCTCCGATGATCGGGGCCGTGATCGCCGGGTGGCTCCCCACCCAGGCTACAGCCAGGCTCACCGGATCGAAACCCCGTTGTGCGGCGAACGCCGCGAACCGAGCGGCCGTCTCCTGCATCCAATCGAAGCCGTATCGCGTCTGGTATAATTTGTTCTCGATAAGTCGGCCGGAGACTGGCATATCGGCCCGGCTATACTTGCCTGTGAGCAGGCCTCCGCCCAACGGGCTGTAGGGGATTACGCCCAGGCCCTCGGCCAGGGCCATGGGCAGGATCTCGACCTCGGCTTGCCGTTTGACCAGGTTGTACATCGGCTGGAGAACGGCAAAAGGCGCGAGCCCGTCCTTGGCCGAGATGCCGAGGGCTTTTTCGACTTGCCAGGCAGCGAAGTTGCTCGCTCCTGTATAGAGAACCTTCCCCTGCCTGACCAGGTCGTCCAGGGCCTCGAGCGTCTCCTCGAGGGGCGTCGTGTCGTCGAAGCGATGGATGAAGTAGACGTCGATATGATCGGTCCCTAGCCGCTTGAGGCTCGACTCGACGGCATGCCTGATGTGGCGGCGCGAGGCGCCCATGGCGTTGACGTCCTTCGAGGTCGCGAAGTAGACCTTGCTGGTGATGACGACCTCCTCACGGCAGTCCTGGATGAGCCGGCCGAGGATTTCCTCGGCCCGGCCGGCCTGATAGATGTCGGCGCAGTCGAAGAAGTTGATCCCCTTGTCCCGGCAGAAATGGAACATAGCGGCCGAGGCAACCTCGTCTGCCTCCTTGCCGAAGGACATGGTCCCCAAACAGAGAGGGGAAACCTTGACACCGATCTTTCCCAGAAATTTGTAGTTCATTTCACGATCTCCAGGCCGTGGCCAGCGGGGAAGAGCCCGGGCAGACTCACGGGAAGTTTGCCGCGGGTTTCCATTTCTCCGTTGAGGACCCGGGCAGCAATCTCCTGAGTTTGCGGCGTGTTTCGGTAGAGGCAGAGGTAGGCGCCGACTTCCGGAAAATGCCTCAGGAAGTACGGGGAGCCGAAAGAGACGACCGCGACTGGGGCAGAGGCGGCCGCAAGCTTCTTTACGAGGGCAACGTGTTTCGGATCGAGGTCGACGCTCCCCTTACGGGACCTGAGGCTTGAGAATAGGGCGAAGACCACATTCTCTGCTTCCGAGGCCCGGACCGCAGCTTCATCCAGGGCTTCCTGCCCCGTATCGCCATCGGCAAAAAAGGCCATGAGCTCCGGAATTCTCTTCTTCATTTCTGCGACAAAGGCTTGCCCCGCGAAATAATCTCCCAGGTCGCTGCTCAGGGAGAAAACGGCCGTTTTCTTGCCCGGGTCCAGGGGTAGCGCACCGCCTTCGTTCTTAACAAGGGTGGCCGCCGCTTCGAAAGCCCGGTATGCCCGCCCCAGGCTGCGCTTTGAACCGACCAGGCGGGGGATGGCATCGACGTCAACGAAACGGTTCCGGTGGAGACCCAGCTTTGCTTTGGCCTCCAGGATCCTCCGGACAGAGTCGTCGATCCTGCTTATGGGAACCTTGCCGGCACGGACGGCCTCGATGACCGTCCGGATGGTTAAGGCCGGATCGCGCGGCATAAGGAGAACGTCGACACCGGCCAACAAGGCCTTGAACGACATTTCTTCGTCCGAATAGGCATTCGTGACACCGCCCATGTCCAGGGCATCGGTAACGATTAAGCCCTTAAAGCCGAGTTCGTTGCGCAGGAGCCCGGTCATGATTGTCGGAGAAAGCGTTGCCGGCATGTTCGGCGTCGGGTCAAGGGCGGGGACGGCTAGGTGGGCGGTCATGATGGCTTCGACGCCGGCCTCGATGGCCTCCTTAAATGGATAGAGCTCAACTTTATCCAGCCGCTCCCTATCACCCGGAACCGTTGGGAGGAGGAGATGCGAGTCCTCGGCCGTGTCGCCGTGCCCAGGAAAATGCTTGGCCGTGGTGATCATGCCGTTTTCCTGACTGCCGCGGATAAAGGCCCGCGTCAGACGGCCGACCGACCCGGGGTCTTCGCCGAACGAGCGTGTGTTGATGATGGGATTGTCCGGATTGATATTGACGTCCGCGACCGGAGCGTAGTTCATATGGATCCCGACGGCCCGCCCCTCAATCGCCGTGATCCTACCCATATCATAGGCCGTCTCTTCGGAACCGGCCGCTCCGATGGCCATGAGCGGCGGAAAGAGCGTTGCACCGGCAATCTTGGTCCCGGCTGCGCTTTCGAGGTCCGCCGAAACCAGGAGCGGCGCCTTAGCCAAGCCCTGCAGACGGTTCAAAAGATACGCCGCTTCATAGGCCTCGCCGGAGGCGAGGATGAGTCCGCCGATTTTCCAATTTCTGATCAGCGATTCGAGGTCCCCGAGGGAATCGCTGTCGAAATTGACGAAGGTGCCCGGATATCGGACGGTGACCATCTGTCCGGCTTTTTCTTCCAGGGTCATCTTTTTCAGGGTTTTGGCAACCCAGCCCGGGTCCCCTGCACCAAGACCCGGCAGGACCCTTGGCGGCGCCGTCCGAGCACAGCTTATTCCTAGAATAACGACGAGCGAAAACGCAACGACTGCAATCGTCCGGTCCCTTTTATTCACGGATGGATTCCTATTTTATTCAATAACATACCGGATAATGAACAGCACCGAAAACACATAGATCAACCAATGGACCTGCTTCCCCTTGCCCGCGGCCAACTTGAGGAGGGAATAAGAGATGAACCCGAAGGAGATGCCCTCGGTGATGCTCACGGTCAGGGGCATAATGACAATGCTCAGGAAGGCCGGGATGGCCTCGGTCAGGTCCTCCCAATCAATCCGGGTTACGCTCTTCATCATCATATACCCCACGATGATGAGGGCCGGGGCAATGACCGGATGGAGCGTCATTCCCTTAAATAGGAAGTCGCCGCTGATCATCTCGGCCAGGGGACTGAAAAAGAGAGCGGCCAAAAAGAGGAACGAGGTCATGACGTTGGCCAAGCCGGTCCGAGCTCCTTGGGCGATGCCGGTGACGCTCTCTATGTAGCTGGAGACTGTGGACGTTCCCAGGACGACGCCGCCGACCGTGCCCACCGCGTCGGCCAGCATGGCCTGGTTGGCTCGCGGCAGTTTCCCCTCCTTGAGAAACCCTCCAGACCCCCCAACCCCGATAAGGGTGCCGACCGCGTCAAACACGTCCAGGAAGAAGAAGATGAAGACCACGGACAGGAGCCCCGACCGAAAGGCGCCGGCGATATCGAGTTTGAGGAACGTGGGCGCCAGGCTCGGGACGGGCGCCAGGATCCCATGGTACCTAACAATGCCCAGGGGGACGCCCGCAACGGCGGTGGCCAGGATGCCGATGAGGATGGATCCGGGGACCTTGCGGGCCATTAGGACGGACGTCAAGGCCAGGCCGAAGATGACAAGGACGACGGGCTTGCTTGTCAGGTCGCCGATTCCGACCATGACCCCCGGGGTATCCACGACGATCCCGCCATACTGGAGACCGATAAGGGCGATGAGGAGCCCTATCCCGACGGCGATTCCGAACTTGAGGCACATGGGCACAGCCTCGACCACGGTCCCCCAGACTCCGATGAGGGCCAAAATGATGAAGATGCAGCCGGAGATGAAATTCGCGCCCAGGGCGACCTGCCAGGAATAGCCCAGAGTCCCGCAGACAATAACGGCGAAGAAAATATTATGACCCATGGCCGGGGCTTGAGCGATGGGATACCTGGCCAGGAGTCCCGTGAGGAGGGTCGCCAGAGCGCTGGAAAGGCAAGTCGCGACCATGACCGCGCCCTTATCCATTCCAGTCATGGACAGAATCGCCGGTTGGACAAAGATGATATAGGACATGGTCATGAAGGTCGTGGCCCCGCCAAGGAGTTCGTTTCGGACCGTCGTTCCGCTCTCTTGGAGCTTAAAATAGCGTTCGAGCCAAACTTTCATGTTCCCCCTTTCAGATCCTGCCTTTGGACTAAAAGGTCACCAGGCTCAGGATGTCGACTTCGGGGTGGGCTTTCTTGATGTTCTCAATGCCTTTAAGGAACAAAAGATCGACGACGGCGGCAAACCCGACGACTCGGGCCTCGAGCTTCCCGACGAGGTCGATGGAACTGATGGACGACGAGCCTGTGGCTATGAGGTCATCCACGATAAGGACCCGCTGGCCCGGAGCGAAGGCATCCGAGTGCACCTCGAAGTTCTCGACGGCATATTCGTTCGGGGCGACGATGCAAACAGACTTGCGGGGCAACTTGCCCTTCTTCCGGATAATGGCCAGTCCAAGCCGCAACTCGCGGGCGACTCCGGCGGCAAACAAGAAGCCTCGGGCCTCGATCCCGGCGACAATCCCCGGCTTTTTTTCCCGGGCCCAAGCCGCCATCCGGTCGATCGCCTGGTTATAAGCGGCCGCGTCCTGGATGAGCGGTGTGAGGTCCTTAAAGGTGACCCCCGGCTTGGGAAAATCCACTACGTCGCAGATCTTCGTTTTAAGATCGATGGCCATGCGTCCGTCCTTTCTCCTGGATTGCACTCATTAAAAAATAAAAGGAGGTCAAAGTCAACTTCTGGAGGGGACTATGGCCAACGGATTCTAATCGTCCGCTCATCATCTCTTCCAGGCTCGATCATGACTCGTATGCCGTCGGGCGGGAAAGCGAGCTTCTCGGCCCATTCGACGACGACGATACCTTCGCCAAGGTAATCCTCCCAGCCGATGTCTTGGATATCAGAATCGTTATGGAGCCGGTAGAGATCGATATGGAAGATTGGGAATTTTCCTTTATAGATGTTGATCAGCGTATAGGAGGGGCTGCAGACGCGGGTCGTATCCTTGACCCCGAGCCCCGCGGCCAGTCCTTTAGCGAAGACAGTCTTGCCTGCGCCCAGCTCACCCACAAGAAGAACGACTTCCCGACCCTTGAAGGCCGCCGCAAGCTCCTCGGCCAGCCGGAATGTCTCCTCGGCCGAATATGTGACGCGAGCGACGTCCCGCTTCTTCGCCGTATTCTTTTTAATGGGAGCGGAACGGCTCACCGTTCCATCGCTTTCAGAGCCCTGGGGAGGAACCGGATGATGTCCCCGGCGATGAGCCCCCGTTCGCCGAGATCCTCGGCCCCCAAGTCGCCGCTCAATCCATGGATATAGACGGCCGATACCACGGCGCCCCGGATATCCTTTTCTTGAGCGATCTGGGAAGCAATCATCCCGCCGAGCACATCGCCCGACCCGCCGGTGGCCATTCCCGGATTCCCCGTCGGATTGATGAAGACGCGGCCCTCCGGGCCGGCGGTCAGGCTTCTGTATCCTTTAAGGACGAGATGAATCCGGTACCTGCGGGAGAAGGCCTGCGCCAGCTCGAGCCTGTCGGCCAAGACCTCATGGATCGTCAGGCCCAGGAGCCGGGCGAATTCGCCAGGGTGGGGTGTCAGCACGGCGGGCGTTTTAAGCGAGCCCAGGACCCCGGGGTTTGCAGCAATGACATTCAACGCGTCGGCGTCAATGACCATGGGCACTCCGACCCTCGGCAGCAGGGCCATGACGAACTCAGCGGTCGAAGGATGAGTGGAAATCCCCGGTCCGAGAAGCAGGGCGTCTTTGCCCTTGAGAAGATCAAGGACGCGGGGAAGCGCCTCTCGGGCGATGGTCTTCTCCGCCGTCTCGGCCAGAGGCTCGGTCATAAGCTCCGGCATGGAGCGGGCCACCATAGGAAGACAACTCGCCGGGGTGGCCACCGTAACCAGCCCGGCGCCCATCTTCAAAGCGGCTTTGCCGGCCAGGGCGGCCGCGCCCGTTTTCCCCAGCGATCCCGAGACCACGAGCACATGGCCGTAGGTCCCTTTGTGGGAGTCTTTTTTTCTTTTTCTCAGTAACGGCTCGACGTCATGCCGCTCGACCATCTCAAGCTGCAAGCCGGGATCGTCAAAAAGAAAGCCCGGGATTCCGATCGGGGCGATGACCAACTCGCCGATATATTCTTCCGCAGGCGGCAGAACATGGGCAATCTTGGGGGCCGCAAGGGTCACCGTCAGGTCCGCCTTGATGCAGGGCCCGATCATCGCCGGAGAATCCGAGGAAAGCCCGGAAGGAATATCGACAGAGATCTTGTAGGCGCCTGAAGCGTTGATGTCGCCGACGACCCGCGCATAAAGGCCGTCAAGAGGCTTTATGAGTCCGGTCCCCAGGATGGCATCTACGATCACCGTGGCGCCCGAAAGCGCCTTTTTACGCCCGCTCCAAACATCGAGAGACAAGATCTCCGTGACAGGGACGCCAATATTCAGTGCCGCGGCCAGGTTGACAGCCGCGTCCCCCCGGACATCCTCCTTCAACGCCAGGAGCAGGACCGAAGGCCGGGCGCCCCCATTCCAAAGATGTCGGGCGACGACCAGCCCGTCGCCGCCGTTGTTCCCCTTCCCGGCGATAATGACGACACGCTCGGCGTTGGGGGCCGGGAATCTCGACTTCAGAGCTTCGACGATCCGGATCCCTGCGTTTTCCATGAGGACAATGCCGGGAATGCCGGTCTCTGCGACCGTCTTTCGATCGATCTCTTTCATTTGCCTCGAGGTTAGGACTTTCATGCAGCCGTATTTTATCATAAGTCAACTTGGAGGGGGAACCCGCTTCGCGTTTCCCCCTTCCAACGTTCGCTT
>CAZJBD010000113.1:0-8304 GCA_964544265.1 uncultured Eubacteriales bacterium | reverse complement strand
CTTCGAAAAGGGATCGAACCAATCGGCTCCGGCGGGGAAATGTATGCGAGCCTCCGTGCTCCCCTTTTGGGGTGGGCCCGGGATAAGTAAAGCGTCGCCAGCCATCCTGTCGAGGGTGTCATATGAAAGCGCCGAATCTTTGGGAAATTCGAGCGCAAGGGCGTTTTCCATCGGGATGCCGGTTTCGGCCGCCCGTATCGCCAGATCATAAATATAGGGAAGGAATCTATATCGTTCCTGAATGAAATACCGCATTGTGTCGAGCGTTTCCGGGAATGTCCAGGGCTCTGTCACTTTGCCGTCGGCCTTCCACGAATGCATGACGAAGCGGGGTTGGAATACTGCGCTCTGACACCAGCGCAAAAGCAACTCCTTGTCCGGATGGTTGCCGAAAAAGCCGCCTAAGTCATGCCCATAAATCGGCAGGCCGCTGAGGCCGAGATTCAAGCCCATGGCGATGTTGTATCGAAGCGTCTCGTAATCCGAGACATTATCCCCTGTCCACGTCCGCGCGTATCGCTGCAGCCCTGCATAGCCGGCGCGGCTTATAAGCCAGGGGCGTTTGCCTGGATTTGCCTTTTTGAGCGCTTCATAGGATGCCTGGGCCATTTGCACGGGAAGATATTTCCTTTTCGCCTGGATGGGCAGCGTCTCATCTTCTATCTCGAATTCGTTGTTATCGTTCCATACGCCAGAAGCCCCACATTCGATAATATTCTCCGAAAGCGCCTTGACCCACCAATTGAAGCCTTCCTCGCGCGAGAAGTCCACGAACGAAGCGCTGTTGCCCCAATAGTAGCTGAGCAGCGGCCTTCCTTTCGCGTCGGGTATGAAAACGCCGCGCTCCGCCAGGGCGGTGTACCAAGGATGTGTCGAGAGGATCCCTGGTTTGACATTGCAGCAGATGCGGTACCCACGTTTCCGCAGCCGCGCAAAAAAGCCCTTCGGATCAGGGAATTTTTTTTTATTCCATACGAAGGTGTATCGCTCTCCATTGTCCGCCTTGGCATAGCCTGAGGAAAAGTACATTCCCTCGCAGGGAATATCGGCTTTTTCAGCCTTATCAAAGAAATCGAGTACTCGTTGCTCGGCATCGTCGGAATCGGTATAAGCCATGCTGGAAGCCAGGTAACCGAATGAAAAAAGCGGCGGCAGTGCCGGCTTGCCCGCAACCTCGCAATATGAGGCGAGCAGGTCGCGGTATGTATCGCCCAGCATGAGGTAATAACCGAAAGGGCCATCGTCCAGGCTAACGTAATAGTAGAACCTGCTTTCGGCGCCGAAATTGACCTCGTCCACCCTTAGATTCGGGAAATACAGCCCGACCAAAAAAGACATCAAACGGTTCATCCTGATGAAGAATGGGACGGATTTATAGAGAGGATCGCTCACTGCGGCGTCGTAGCCAAGCGAGTCCTTATTAAAAAGCTTGAAGGATCTGTTTCTTTTGTTGAGATATCCCGATTTTTCACCGAGGCCGAAAAACGCGTCGTCTTCTTCGAGACGGAAATTGAATTTGCCGCGCCATATGCTGTTTGTCATTCCAGGCTGGACGCGGAGAGGAAAGCGCGGGACAACGGTGTCGTCATCGCCGATACGGCCTCCGTGGACGAGAACCTCTCCCTCGAATACGGACAGCGTAGCTGTCGCCTTATCGACCAAAACCCTGAGATCCCCATAGACCAATTCGAATGTCGAATCGCCCTCAACGACCGATTCCCATTCCTCAAACGCCGATGCCGCGTACCGCTCCGAGAAAAGTCCAGGATGCGGGATGGTCTTCTCCGCTGGAAGAATCGAATTATCGAGAACATAGAATACCGAAATAATGCGGGAGCCATGGATGGCCAGCTCCAGATGCCCATTGTCGCCCAAAAGGAGGACTTTCTTTTGCTCTCTCCGCGACCCGCTGAGGTTTGCGATGGTATAGATCATTATTTATGCCTTAACTCCGCCGGCTGTCAGGCCGGTCACGAAATATTTTTGCAGGACTATGAAAACGACGATCATCGGGATCATCGTGACGACCGTCATCGCCAGCAAGTTCGCCCAATTGATCTGGTACTGGCCGACGAAATTGGCGAGAGCCAGCTGGAGGGTCATCTTCCTCTTCGCCGAGATCACAATGAACGGCCACAAAAAATCGTTCCATCGCCACATGAAAGAGAAGATCGCTATGGTCGCGATAATAGGTTTCGCGAGCGGGGCGATGATCTTTCGGAAAATGAGGAACTCCCTGGCTCCATCGATCCGGGCCGCTTCGATGAACGAATCGGGAATAGTCTGGATATATTGGCGCGCCAGAAAAACTCCCGTAGGCGTTGCCGCGGGAGGGATGATTACGCCCCATAGAGAGTTGAGCAGTCCCAGGTTTTTCAATAGAAGAAAGATCGGAACCATAATCGCCTGAAGCGGTATCATAAGGGTTCCAATCATCATGTAAAAGATAAAATCCCGGCCTTTAAAATAGAATTTTGAAAGCGCGTAACCCGCCATAACGTTGATGGTTATCGTTATGAGAGTCGCCACGACCGCCACAAAGATGGAATTCTTGAAATACGCTATGAAATCCCCGCTCGCGAATGCGGATACATAGTTCAATATCGTCGGATTCTGCGGCAAAATCGTCAGCGGGTACGTAAAGAGTTCGGACTGCGGTTTGAGCGAAGAGATGATCACCCAAAGTATCGGGAAAAGAAACGCGCAGGAAAGAAGCGCGAGAAGACCATATCTTAGAGCTTTACTCATTAGTATACTCATTTTTTTGCGCGATGAACTGTATTGCCGTGAATAGTCCGATCACCGCGAGAAGCACGACGGACATTGCGGCTCCATAGCCAAGCCTATCCTCTTCGAAAGCCACCTGGTAAATATATTGGACAAGGAATTTAGTAGACGATCCAGGCCCGCCTTGCGTCATCACATAGATCAGCTCATATGATTTGAAGGCCTCTATCGTAGAGAGGACGACGACGACCAGGATCATCGGCCGGAGCAAGGGCAGCGTTATTCGGCGCAATGCGATCCATTTGGTGGCTCCGTCCATCTCCGCCGCTTCGTAATAGGTGCCCGGTATGGCCTGCAATCCGCCGATGAACATCATCATATAATAACCGACCCTGGTCCAGATAGTGACCATTATCAGACTAGCGTTCGCCATGGCGCCGTTTGTCAGCCATGACACGGGCTTCTGGCCCGCGAGCTTGAGAATATAGTTAAAAATGCCCAGATCGAAACCCAGTATCCATCGCCACGCGATCCCTACAATGATGAAGCTCAACATCGTGGGTAGGTAATAGAAAGCCCGGAATAGGCCCATGCCTTTCCCTTCTTTCGAAAGCAGAAGCGCGAGCCCCAGCGCGAAAACAACAAGCAAAGGCACGACGAAGATAACATAGACAAAGGTACTGGCTAGTGTCTTCCAGAACATGGCATCGCCGAGCAGTTTCTCGAAGTTCTTGAATCCCACAAATCCTGAGCCACTTAGGATGCTCCAGTCGTAAAGCGACATCTGCAGCCCCAGGACAGCCGGGAGTATTATAAAGATCAAAAAGATCAGAAGATTAGGCGTTAAAAACAGCAGTGGGGCGACAGTCTGCTCGAATGTCCCATGCGTTCGTTTCTTGGATGCCATGTATCATCTCTTTTGGCGAAGCCCCCCAGCAAAGGAAGGGCTTCGCTGGTTGCTGTGACGAAGTATTACTTTCCGAAGTAGCTATTACCCGTGGTCTGGATATTGGCAGCCGTCTGAGCCATGGTCTGTTTTCCCAATAGTCCTTCTACAACCTGCTCTCGGATATAAGAATAGATCTTGTTGAGATCGGGGCTCTTCCAATCTTCAGCCGTATATGCCGGTGTCACGGCGAGATCAGCGGCGAACACGGCGAAGTCAGCGTTTCTTGCGCTGTAGGTTATAGCGGCATCGCTGCGCGCCGAAAGATTGAAAGTATCCTTGCAGTATTGCTCGTTGTGCGATTTATCAGAGAAGGCCGCGATGAGATCCAGCGCCTCTTTCTTGTTTGCCGAAGTCTTAAAAGTGCCGACAAATTTCCCGCCGGGGACCGAGGAGTTGATCTTGCGCTTGGGCATCCTCACTGCCGCCCACTCGAAGTCTTTTATCGTGGTATTGTAGGCGTTGATGAGCCAGGAGCCGCCAACATGGCAGGCCACGAGCCCCGCGGAGAACAATTCCTGCGGATTTTCGGAACCCATCCAGACCGACGCGGGCGCCAGGCCGTCATCATGAAGCTTCTTGAAGAAGTTGAGCGCGTCAAGGTTCTCCGGGGTATTGAAATTCATCGCCTTGCCGTCATTCGTGAGGAAACGGCCTCCGGCTTCGAACATAAAAGTGGAAAACCTGTGGGGGGAGAAATCGACGGTGATGCCGTATTTCGCCTTCGGGTTCGCCTTGAGCACTTTTTTCATCGCGTCGACCCACTGATCCCAGGTCCAGGTCTGGGACATCTTCGCGACATCTATGCCCGCGTTCGCGAAGAGGGTCTTGTTCACGATCATGCCGTTGGCTGTCGCCTCCGTGGGCATGGCGACCAGGCGGCCCGCCTCATCCCTGGCAAGAGCCAGCGAGGATGTGTAGAAATTCTTTGCGAGAGTATCAAAGGTTTTGCCCGTGAGCGGCTCGAGCTGATCGACGAACATCGCGACCTGATTGTTCGTGATGCGAACCACATCGGGAGGGTTGCCGCCTGCGATCATCAACTTAAGCTTATTCTCGTAGTCCTTGAAGGGAATCACCTGCATGTCAAGGACAACATTCGGATGGCTTTTCTGATAGTCAGCCATCGTTTTCATAAAAACGTCCGACTCGTTCGCGTCGTTGAACCAGACAACGCTGAGCGTGGTTTTCGGCTGCGCCCACATAGAGCTGGGCGTGATTGCCGCCAGCACGAAGAGCAAAACCAAGGCCGTCATTAATCTACGTCTCATCTTTGCCTCCTGATAGGGAAAACGTTTTGACAGTTGAACGATACGTCTCCTTTTCATTCCTGTCAAGTTTTTTTCGAAGCGAATAAGGAATTTAGTAGACGATCCAGGCCCGCCTTGCGTCATCACATAGATCAGCTCATATGATTTGAAGGCCTCTATCGTAGAGAGGACGACGACGACCAGGATCATCGGCCGGAGCAAGGGCAGCGTTATTCGGCGCAATGCGATCCATTTGGTGGCTCCGTCCATCTCCGCCGCTTCGTAATAGGTGCCCGGTATGGCCTGCAATCCGCCGATGAACATCATCATATAATAACCGACCCTGGTCCAGATAGTGACCATTATCAGACTAGCGTTCGCCATGGCGCCGTTTGTCAGCCATGACACGGGCTTCTGGCCCGCGAGCTTGAGAATATAGTTAAAAATGCCCAGATCGAAACCCAGTATCCATCGCCACGCGATCCCTACAATGATGAAGCTCAACATCGTGGGTAGGTAATAGAAAGCCCGGAATAGGCCCATGCCTTTCCCTTCTTTCGAAAGCAGAAGCGCGAGCCCCAGCGCGAAAACAACAAGCAAAGGCACGACGAAGATAACATAGACAAAGGTACTGGCTAGTGTCTTCCAGAACATGGCATCGCCGAGCAGTTTCTCGAAGTTCTTGAATCCCACAAATCCTGAGCCACTTAGGATGCTCCAGTCGTAAAGCGACATCTGCAGCCCCAGGACAGCCGGGAGTATTATAAAGATCAAAAAGATCAGAAGATTAGGCGTTAAAAACAGCAGTGGGGCGACAGTCTGCTCGAATGTCCCATGCGTTCGTTTCTTGGATGCCATGTATCATCTCTTTTGGCGAAGCCCCCCAGCAAAGGAAGGGCTTCGCTGGTTGCTGTGACGAAGTATTACTTTCCGAAGTAGCTATTACCCGTGGTCTGGATATTGGCAGCCGTCTGAGCCATGGTCTGTTTTCCCAATAGTCCTTCTACAACCTGCTCTCGGATATAAGAATAGATCTTGTTGAGATCGGGGCTCTTCCAATCTTCAGCCGTATATGCCGGTGTCACGGCGAGATCAGCGGCGAACACGGCGAAGTCAGCGTTTCTTGCGCTGTAGGTTATAGCGGCATCGCTGCGCGCCGAAAGATTGAAAGTATCCTTGCAGTATTGCTCGTTGTGCGATTTATCAGAGAAGGCCGCGATGAGATCCAGCGCCTCTTTCTTGTTTGCCGAAGTCTTAAAAGTGCCGACAAATTTCCCGCCGGGGACCGAGGAGTTGATCTTGCGCTTGGGCATCCTCACTGCCGCCCACTCGAAGTCTTTTATCGTGGTATTGTAGGCGTTGATGAGCCAGGAGCCGCCAACATGGCAGGCCACGAGCCCCGCGGAGAACAATTCCTGCGGATTTTCGGAACCCATCCAGACCGACGCGGGCGCCAGGCCGTCATCATGAAGCTTCTTGAAGAAGTTGAGCGCGTCAAGGTTCTCCGGGGTATTGAAATTCATCGCCTTGCCGTCATTCGTGAGGAAACGGCCTCCGGCTTCGAACATAAAAGTGGAAAACCTGTGGGGGGAGAAATCGACGGTGATGCCGTATTTCGCCTTCGGGTTCGCCTTGAGCACTTTTTTCATCGCGTCGACCCACTGATCCCAGGTCCAGGTCTGGGACATCTTCGCGACATCTATGCCCGCGTTCGCGAAGAGGGTCTTGTTCACGATCATGCCGTTGGCTGTCGCCTCCGTGGGCATGGCGACCAGGCGGCCCGCCTCATCCCTGGCAAGAGCCAGCGAGGATGTGTAGAAATTCTTTGCGAGAGTATCAAAGGTTTTGCCCGTGAGCGGCTCGAGCTGATCGACGAACATCGCGACCTGATTGTTCGTGATGCGAACCACATCGGGAGGGTTGCCGCCTGCGATCATCAACTTAAGCTTATTCTCGTAGTCCTTGAAGGGAATCACCTGCATGTCAAGGACAACATTCGGATGGCTTTTCTGATAGTCAGCCATCGTTTTCATAAAAACGTCCGACTCGTTCGCGTCGTTGAACCAGACAACGCTGAGCGTGGTTTTCGGCTGCGCCCACATAGAGCTGGGCGTGATTGCCGCCAGCACGAAGAGCAAAACCAAGGCCGTCATTAATCTACGTCTCATCTTTGCCTCCTGATAGGGAAAACGTTTTGACAGTTGAACGATACGTCTCCTTTTCATTCCTGTCAAGTTTTTTTCGAAGCGAATACGGATTAGCGAATACGGATTCTCAGATAGGGTTTTTACCTATACCTGCCGCGCGATAGAGGTCCAGGACAAGACTTACGGAACCCATGGCTTCCTCGCCGTCGACGACTAAGCGACTCTTGTCCTCAAGGGTGTCCAGAAAATTTCGATATTGTCTGCGGTACGATGCTTCTTCGGGCTCAAAACGGGACAAGCCCGATCTCGCCAGGCTCCCGACACCGTAGAGGGCTCGAATTTCCTCGTCTTCCCTGCCTTCTTCAGAGAAGCGCCATTCGGTTATGCGATCCTCCTCTATGATGGCCGTGCCTTCCATACCCATAATCTCAAGGCGTTTGGGAAAGCCCGGGAAAGCCGCCGTCGTCGCGGCGAATAGCCCGAAAGCCCTATTCCCCCACTTCAGGAGAGCGACAGCGGTGTCCTCGACCTCGATGTTGTCATGCCCGAGAGTTCCTGTTCGGCAGCATTGGATTTCGGGCCGGCCCATGAGCCAGGTAGCGAGGTCGATCATATGGATAGCCTGATTCATATAGGCCCCGCCGCCATCGAGGGCCCATGTCCCGCGCCAGGGACTGGCTGAATAGTACTCTTTGATCCTGAACCAGGGGACGTGGGCCTGCACAAGAGAGAGTCTCCCAAAACGCCCCGCGTCCAGGGCCTTTTTTACGAGGAGTGATGATCGATAAAACCGGGTTTGGAAGACCCCGCCGAGCAGGCGCTTGGCTTTCTGCGCTTCCGAAATCAGAAGTCGACATTTTTCGAGATCTATTTCCAGAGGCTTTTCGACAATGACATGCTTACCGGCGCGCAACGCGCGGAACGCCGGATCAAAATGCGCGCCGGAAGGCGTGCAGACCACGACGATTTCTATGGCGGGATCGGCCAGGAGGGCATCGAGGGACAAATAATCCCGGCAGGACCAGGTGGAAGCGAAGGCCTCTCTGATATCTTTTCTGGGTTCAAATCCCCCAACGAGACGACAGCCTTCAAGACCCTTTATCGCCCCGGCATGCGTAGCCGCGATCGTGCCCAACCCTATAATCCCGATGCCTTTTGTCGTCATTCGAGCTTCCTTTAAACCGAGATTTCCCAGATGGACTCCCTGCTACAGCGGTAACAGGGCCATCGATCC
>CAZJBD010000112.1:3087-8315 GCA_964544265.1 uncultured Eubacteriales bacterium | reverse complement strand
CCCGGACAACGGATATGATCTTAAATAACCTCATCAAAGCCCTCTTATTCAACTTGGGCCGGCCGCGTCATGGTCAGGTGAAAATCGCCGTCGGCGGGGAAGACGCTCGTTTTTTCGCCCGCAATTATGAGCAATTGCGTTATCTCAAACGCTTCTCCGACGAAGAGGGGATCAACGAGGCGCGCATCTTACGCCTGTTGTTGGAGGTCCTTAAACCCCGGGATACTGTTTTTGATATCGGGGCCAACATCGGCACCCACACCGTCTTCATAGCCAAAAGGATCGGTCCGTCGGGACAAGTGATCTCATTCGAGCCGGATAACGACATCGCTGAGATCCTGGAAGACCATATCCGCCTGAACCGTCTGAAAAACGTCACAGTCTTCCGCCTGGCCCTCGGCAGCCGGGAATATGAGGGGGATCTTTTCGTCGACAAGAAGATCGGCCGGGGGTCGACAAGCTTGATAGCAACGGACGGGAAAACTTTTTCGGGGAGGGCGACAGTCGTTCGAGGGGACAGGATAGTCTTCGAAAAAGGACTCCCGATCCCGAGAGCCGTAAAGATCGATGTTGAAGGATATGAGCTAGAGGTCCTTGAAGGGCTGGGAAGGACGCTCCGGCACGATGAATGTTCATACCTGTGCTGCGAGATCCATCCGGCTCTTTTACCTCAGCGACGGACGGAGAGCGATGTCTTCCGAATCGCCCGGAGATTTGGCTTTTCCCCGATGGGAGTCTATCCTCGAGGCCGGGAGATCCACGTGCTATTCGGGAAGAGCATAGACCCCCTCGAACATTCTTCAAAGGGTTCTTCGGCATAGGGATGAACCTCTCAAGGGACCGCAGGAACACCAGCGAAATACGTGCGATACGATGACCGAAAAGTCCAAGATCGCCATTATCCATCCCCAGCTCCGTGAAGGCGGCGGGTCCGAAGCCAGGGCCCTGCGTATCGCCGAGGCGCTCGAAGGGGATTACGACGTGACCCTCATCACGATGGGGCGTCCCGATCTCGGGCAGCTCAATAAATACTATGGGACGCATTTGAGCGCGGACCGGATCCGTATCGTTTCGTTTCCCATCCCAGCTTTTGCGAGGAGCCGTTTCGCCGCCCTGAGGTCAATACGCGCGGCACGATACTGCCGGGAGAACGCCTCCCGGTTCGATCTCATGATCTCTACATACGCCACCATGGATTTCGGCGTGAAGGGCATCCAGTTCATTGCCGATTTTTCCTTTGACGATATCCTCCGCGAAAGGGATAGGTATGATCCAAGACTCCTTTCCCGCATTCTTCACCGGAGCCGGATCATCCGGGGACCGTACCTGTTCTTGGCCAGGGCGTTGTCCCGGACGGCGGGGGACGGATGGAAAAGGAACCTGACCATCGCCAATTCGGATTGGACCGCCTTGACCCTGCGGGAAGCCTACGGGATAGAGACCTGTCGGATCTATCCTCCGGTCGTCGACGTGCCTCCGGGCAGCCCCTGGGATGAACGGGAGCCGGGATTCATCTATCTGGGGAGGATTTCCACGGAAAAGAACATCGAGTCCATAATTGGGATTCTGAAGGCGGTTCGCGAGGGCGGGTCCGATATCCACCTCCACATCGTTGGGGACTCAAACGATCCAGGGTACATGAAAAGGATCAGGGCCCTGTGTCTGCAGAATTCGGCCTGGGTGTTCCTGGAAGGGAGGATGGCGGGAGAGGAAAAAGCGGCGTTCGTTGGCCGCCATCGCTTCGGGATCTCGGCATGCTGGAATGAAGCATTTGGAATCGCCGTCGCGGAAATGGTCAAAGCTGGCTGTCTTGTCTGGGTCCCGGCCGGCGGCGGCCAGACCGAGATCGTTGGACGGCCGGAACTCATCTATTCCAGTCGGGAGGACGCCGTTGGGAAGATCGGGCGCCTGCTAAGGGACGGGAACATGCAGGCCGCCGTTTGTAAGCATCTTGAGGACCGGAAGGAGTTGTTTTCCGTGGGCCGGTTCTCCCGAGAGGTTCGGGCCGTCGTGTCCGATTTCCTGAAAGACCGTCTTTCCTGGGGAGACGGTTTGGGAGGGAGTTGAGCCTTGCGGATCACAGATTGTGGGACCGGGCAGCTTATTTACGGACCAATTGGCCTTCGTCCTGATAACGCGCATGATCGTCAGAAAGCATTTCATGGAGCATTTTATGGAAATAAAGGGGATTGGATTATCCTTATGGGGAAAATCCTGTCAAAGATGGGCTGCTGAGATTGAACGGAACTAATAAAACGATGTCAATTAGGCCGCGAGTCGGAAACGTTGCGTTCATAATCGCGACGAAGGATCGGCCCCGCGAACTTTTCCGACTTCTTCAGAGTCTTGCCGATCAGACCTTTTGTCCGGCCCAAGTTATTGTCATCGACGGGGGAACTAATACATCTTTCGATCCTACTGGCAGATTTGAGAAGCTATCTATTGATTATTATTTATGCCATCCTCCTTCAGCGGCTCGGCAACGGAATATGGGTGTGAAGCTAGTTAGGCCCGAAATAGAATTCGTAGGCTTCTTAGATGATGATGTTGTTCTTGTCCCCGACGCGCTCGAGGCCGTGATGAAGTATTGGGAACAAGCGCCTGCAGATGTTGGCGGAGCAGCTTTGAATATGAAAAATCATCCCCCTCTGGGCATGGCACGCCTTAAGCACTCGGTGCTGGCTGAACGTTGGGGAATATATACTCTCCGGCGTGGGGCGGTTTTGCTGTCAGGCTTCCAGACTGCCATCGGCTTCGTCGAAGAAGATCTCTATGTCGACTGGTTGCCGACCGGTGCCTCCATTTGGAGACGTCGTTTTCTCGAGGCGGGGGGTTTTGATGAATGGTTCGCCGGGTATAGCTACCTTGAAGATTTGGATTTCAGCTATAGGGCAGGTAAGATCTGTAAGCTAGCCGTCATCCACAGCGCCCATTACCTGCATATCCCGTCCTCCGGCGGGCGGGGGAACCATTTTGTCTTCGGTCGAAGGGAAGTTCTAGCACGGATCTACTTCGTTAAGAAGAACGAGGACTTATCGGTCTTTCAGTGCTACCGGGCCCTTTTCCTCCGCATGGCAATCAGTGTGTTTATAGCCCTCTTTAGAAAAAATCCAGGTTTTCTCATGAGGGCTTTTGGGAATATGGTGGGCATGCTCCAGACCTATTTATAGCCAAAATGTCGTCCCGTCCTCTTTTTTCCGTCATTCTTCCCGTCCGAAATGGGGAGAGATACCTTGGGTCCACGTTGTTTTCTGTGTTAGGTCAGACTTATGATGATCTTGAACTGATCGTTATTGATGATGGGTCCACGGATGAAACTTCGGCATGTGTACGGCGCTTTCGAGATCCCAGGATAAGACTTTTGACGCATCCAGAGAATCGAGGCGTTTGCGAATCCCGGAATAGCGGACTAGATATTGCTCGAGGCAAATGGATTGCCCCGATCGATGCCGACGACCGCTGGACAAAGGACCGGCTCGAACGGCTCCTGTCCGTTGCCGAAGAGCATCCAGGCTCATTTGTCGGCAATAACCTTCTCATATGTTTCTCGCGAAATGATGAACTTGTGCCCTGGAAAACCTTGTATGAAGTCCGAGGCATAGATCCGGGCCCTCTGTATTTTCCCGATCCTAGAGCGTTCATCGATTTCGAACTCAGCGTCTTGCCGATATTCCCGCTGGACACGATCAGGAGTCGCAGGATCAGGTTCAGACAGCAATTCTGGGGACACGATTGGCTCGTCTTCTTGCTCGAGCTGTATAGGGCCGGGCTAAAATACGTCATTATTGATGAGCCCCTCTATCTCTATCGGGGAAGGGTCGGACTGGGCAGCACGAATTCTCAGGCGGTGATGACGCAGATCAAGGCCTGCAGGTTCCTGCGCGTACAGAGATGGTTTGACCAAGAGGTCCAGTCCTCCCTTTCGAACGCCGAAAAGACCGCCAGACACAGGCTTTTCACGGTCGCTCTCCAGGAGAGGAAGATGAAGAAAGCGATGGGGATTGCCATCCAATTTCCGACTAGCGTCTTCTATCTCTTCAAGAGGCTTCCCGCGAGGATGATGTTGAGGAAGGAACATAATCGGCTTCTAGACAAACATACTTGCGAGGCCGGATTCCCGGTGGATAAGGAGGTCCCGTCGACGGAAGGGAAGGGCTCAGCTGACGGAAAGCCGCGAGTTCTATATCCGTCAGGAACTGGCGCGGTCATCATCATCCTGAATTGGAACGGGGCCAACGATATTATAAATTGTCTGAGCAGCATTAAAAGGCATTGCTTTGGCGCATTCCCGATCATTGTGGTTGATAACGGCTCGTCCGATGATTCGATCATAAGGATCATCGATTGGGCCGGGTGCCAGGATTGGACCCCAGGCCCTTGGGCCCAGACGGTCATCAGGGGCCATGAAGCCAAAACGTGCGTGCTCGCCGGACCTCCGCGACTCTCCCTGATCTCCTTGCCGAAGAACTTGGGGGGCAGTGAGGGCCGCAATATTGGGATCGAATGGGCCTTTGGCCATGAGCGGTTCGATGGTCTTTTCTTCTTGGATAACGATGCCGAACTGAGGTGGGATTCGATAGGGGCCTGTATTCACACCGCTCGGGCCGAGCATAGCCCTTTGGTCGGGGCTGTGGTCCGGAATTTTGATGGTTCTCTTCAGTTCTCCGGGTTGCGGTTCTTAGGCAATATATTTTATCTGGATATCCTGTCGCAGCAGATCCTGTATCCAGATACCCACAACGTCTGGGACGTTGATGAGGTCTCGTCCTGCGGGATGTTCGTTGGGAGGGATCTCCTTCATGAACTCAAGGATCGGCAGGGTCATTATTTCGATCCGGGCTATTTCCATTGGTCCGAAGACCAGGAGATGTGCCTGCGAGCCAAGCGTTCGGGACACAGGGTTGTCATGACAAAGAAAGCCGTCGTTTATCACAAAATCAGCCGGGGCGGAGCTGGATTGGCCGCCGCCTATTACTACAGCTCCCGGAATCGGATCTTTCTAGCAACGACGTTTCTTCCTGCCGGTTGGCGGGTCCTGTTTCACGCCTATTATCCGGTCTATCGGATCTTTCGCGCAGTCTGGAACCTTTTATCCGGAAGACCCCGGGTCTTTAGTAGCATGTTGGAGGGGCTTCGTGACGGGTATACCGGCAAGCGGGGGATCTGGAGGAAGCAAGCGGGGTGACATGAAGATTCTCGCTTCCGCATACGCCTGCAATCCGGAAGGT
>CAZJBD010000112.1:0-3077 GCA_964544265.1 uncultured Eubacteriales bacterium | reverse complement strand
TGACCGGGTGGTGCCTTGTTCAGCAACTCGGACGATTCCACGATGTTTATGTCCTGACCCATAGCCGGAATGAAAAGGGGATTCAGATCTTCTTGCAGGGACGACCGCTGCCGGGCGTACGGTTCGTGTTCCTGGATCTACCAAAGGGGCTGAAATGGCTTTACCGGATAGAGTTCGGACAAAGGATCTACTACTTCCTCTGGCAGATCAAGGCCTGGCAAAGAGCCCGGGAATTGGATAAAGAGATCCATTTCGATCTTGCCCACCACGTAACGTTCGGCAACGATTGGATTCCGAGCTTTATCGGGGCCTTCTTATCGATCCCCTTCATATGGGGTCCCGTTGGAGGCGGACAAAGGACGCCGCGGCCTCTTCTCCGGGAATATACATGCTATGGGCGGTTTGCCGAAGCGATCCGGAACGCAGCCCAATGGTTCGGCCGGAGAATGTTCGTTCGGAGGCTTTGTCTAAAGAGAGCCAGGGCATTGCTTGTCTGCAACCCGGAAACATATGCGAAGATCCCATTCCGATACAAGGATAAAACCCTCTATTTTCCGGTTAACGGGATCTCCGCTCAAGACGTGTGGGCAAGGCCGCCGGGCCCTCGAGCGGGACCTCCGTTCAAGGTGATCACGGCGGGTCGCCTGCATCGGCTCAAGGGATTCTCATTGGCCGTTCGTGCCTTCGCCTCTTTCGCCGCAGACCATCCTGATTCCGAAATGGAAATCATCGGAAAAGGACCTGAGGAGGGGCGTCTTCGACGACTGATCCAAAAGGCCGGTCTTCAGGGCAAGGTCCAGATCGTGCCATGGCTTCCCCGAAAAGACGTTCTTGATGCAATGAGATCATCGGACGTGTTCCTTTTCCCCAGTTTCCGCGACGGCGGGGGAGCGGTCGTTGTCGAAGCTATGGCATCCAGCCTCCCTATCATCGTCTTAGATTCCGGAGGACCGGGGGCTCATATCCATGAAGAATGGGGGATTAAAATATCACCCGGTCCTCCTGATGAAGTCGTAAGGAAGATGGCACAAGCTCTTGAGAGGCTATCTAGGAACAAAGAACTCCGCCATCAGATGGGAAGAGCCGGACGGGAAAGGGTCTTGAGTTTCTATTTGTGGGATCGCCTCGGCGAAAAGATGCGGGAGACTTATACGTTCGCTCTGGAGGGGAAGAGACCTTCTGACGAAGGCATGACGGAATAGGACGATGACGGCATTTATAGATTTCCTCTGGCTCCTCGTCTGGGGGGGCATGTTCACAGGGATCTATAATCTCCGAGCCGGGGCTCTGTCGGACCCCCTGTTTTTTTTTCAGGCCATAAGGGCCCTGTTTCCCCTCGTCGCCGTCTATCTGAGCCTGACGTGGATGCTGGTTAAGAGGCCCGGGTTATATTTCCTAAGGATGCCTGCAGGCTTCCTGTTCGCCTATTTTGCGGTCGGCGTCGTCTCTTCCGTATTCCTGTCCCCGAACCGGATCACGGCCCTGTACTGGGCTGGCGAGTATGTTGCGCCCCTGCTCGTCGTCTGGGTCGCCGTGGAAATGCCGGATCCTCTAGACAGGCTCAGGAAGATCCTTTATATGAACAATGTCGTCGTTGTTTCGATTTTTTTAGCAATATTCCCCGATGTCCTTCGTGTTGGGGGCTCCGATGAACGGTTTGCCCAAACCTACCGGCTTCCGGTTAACCTAGGTGTTATGAGGGCTAACGGCGTAGGCCGCTTCGCCCTGGTGACAATAATCATCGCTTTCGCCTATCTCATTTGCCGGAGAGGGAAGCAGAAAATCATTTGGATAGCCTTACTTTTCCCAGCCCTGTTCATGCTGGCTCAGACGCGATCTCGGACCTCACTTCTGGGGCTGGCTATCTGCGGCGTCCTCCTAGTCCTTATCCTGGGAGTCGACTGGAGGTTTTTTCTCTTCGGTCCCGCTGCGACCTATCTTGTCTATTTGTCCGGGATCAAATGGCGTCTTCATGGCCACGTCGAGAACCTAATGTACCTGACAGGGCGGGAGTATACGTGGCGCAGAGGGCTAGCCCAGATCGAGCACTCGCCTTTCCTCGGCTGGGGTTTTCATGCGGACCGCCTAATGCTCGATGCCGAGCATATGCACAATTCCTATCTCCATTCGGCCATCCACGCCGGGGTGTTTGGGGCTGTCCTGTTCACGGCCGCGATCGTCGCGATTTGGGTTTTCATCCTTCGGACAGGGCTCATGAAGAAGATCCGAGGGGTGGCGGGGCAAGATCTTCCGCTGCTCATGCAATCAGTCCTAATCATCGGGTTTCTAACGGGCCGCAGCTTCTTCGAATCGACAGCGGCTTTCTACGGGGTCGACCTCCTGCTCCTCGTGCCAGCCGTGGCCTACATCTGGCTTTGGTCCCAGGAGAACGCCGCAGGAATCGATGAACAGGGGGAGAACTCCACTAGGGCACCTGTGGAGACCGTTGCCGCAACCGGGAGCAGAGGCATCCAGGCCTAATGTGAAAATCTCAATCCATACCATGTACTTCCTGCCGGATTTCGGCAGCGCTCCGATCCTCATCAATGAACTGGCGTCCGACATGGCGGCGCGAGGGCATGATGTTGAAGTCGTAACGACCCTTCCGCGTCAGAGAACGCCGGAGCTTAAAAGGCTCTTTTTCTCACACCGGAAGATGAATGGCTTCATCGTCAAGCGGTTCTGGACGAACACCGCGCCGCACCCGATAGCCCGCCTTGCCGCCTGGAATATCTATACGGCGGGAACGATCCTGAACGCCCTAACCCTAAAAAAGGGGGACATCATCTTCCTGCGCACCCCGCCGCTCCAACTAGGCCTCACCGGCTTCCTCGCCGCGAAGCTCCGCGGGGCCAGGGTTGTGCTCAACGTCCAGGACATCCATCCTGACCTGTCCATCGAATCCGGGATCCTTAGGAATGGTGTGGCGATCCGTTTCGCCCAGGGCCTCGAAAAATGGGTTTACCGGATCTCCGACCATATCATCGTCATCGGGGACGGTTTCTTGAAGAATCTTCTGGATAAGGGTGTTCCCAGGAAAAAGATGAGCATCATCCCGAATTGGGTGGATACCGATT
>CAZJBD010000111.1:5969-8324 GCA_964544265.1 uncultured Eubacteriales bacterium | reverse complement strand
TTGCCTTAAAGACTAAAACGATGACCGTTGGCCAGATGGGAGGGGGAGAAGTCTTAACCGAAACCTCTTTTTCCGATTACCGGATGGAAGGACCGCTTATGGCGGCCCACTCCATGACCATCCTCCAGGACGGCGCCGAATTCGCGAGGTTGACCCTCACCAAGATCACTTATAACACCGGCCTCCAGGACTCCCTGTTTCAGATGGCCAAATAACGTTCGGGTGCCGGGGACGAAGAAAATAGCCTCCTGGGCCCTAAATCCTTTGAGGGGGATGCGCCCGCCCGATTAGGTCTCTGCTTCCCGGATGACGTTATGGGCCAAGCGCAGGGCCCGGAGCGCTTCCGTACCGCTGACCTTGGTGTTTTTCCCGGCCTCGATGCAGTCCAGGAAGTTTTTCAGTTCCCTCTTGAGCGGCTCTTCCTTTTGGATTTTCAGGGTTTTGATGTCCGTTTGCCGGCCGTCCAATGGAAAAATTTTAACTTCCTGATCGATGTAATCGATGGAATAATACGAAGTCGGTTCGAAGATCCGGAGTTTCCTGACCTTGCCCTGGTGGACGCGGCTGGCCGTGAGCGTCGCCACGCATCCCGACTTGAACTCCAGCCTGGCATTGGCGATATCGGTCTTCTCTGAGACAACATGGATACCCTGGGATTTTATGGCGACGACCTCATCCTTGATCAGAGCCAAGATGATATCCAGGTCGTGGATCATGAGGTCCAAGACGACGTCGATGTCGAGCGAACGGGCCGAGAACGATCCCAGCCGCTGGACTTCGATAAATTTCGGGTCTGATATCATGTTCTCAACGGCCTCCACGGCGGGGTTGAAGCGCTCGAGATGACCGACCTGGAAGATGAGGTTGCTCTTCTCGGCCTCTGCCACGAGCTGTTCCCCCTGCTCGATAGTTGCCGTGATGGGTTTTTCGACGAGCACGTGCTTCCCCTGCTTAAGAAGGCTCATGGAAACAGAGAAGTGGGCCGACGTGTCCGTGGCCACCACGGCGGCGTCAATGTCGTCGATCATCTCTTCGTAGTTCTGGAAATACCTGACCCCGTGGCGGTTGCCGATTTGGAGGGCCTTCTGGAAGTCGATATCCGCGACCGCTTCAAGCTCCGCCTCCTCCAGGTAGGATAGGATTCGGGCGTGCTGGGTCCCCAAGTACCCGACTCCCACAATCCCCACTCTGATCTTGCTCATCTCGGACTCCTTCCCTGACCGGCGTCGCCTGACGTATCCCTTGCGACAAGTGCAATCCCGAGTCTGTCTGCCAGGAGCACGGCTTCGTCCCGATCAAAAAACGCCACTCGTCCCGCTTCCATGCAGAAAGCGGCCGCCCCGGCCCGCCCTAGACTCCGGACGGTTTCCAGTCCCGCGCCCGGCAGGTCGATTCTCGGATCCTGGTTTGAGCGGCCGGCTTTAACAACGACAATGCCGGGGCCGGCAAGCTCTCCGCCTCGTTCTATCGTCTGATCGGTCCCTTCGATGCCTTCAACAGCGATGACCGCGCAGTCTTTGACGACGACGGTTTGCCCGATGTCCAGGTTCGCGAGCGACCGGGCCATCTCGAGCCCGAAGGCTATATCCTTTTCCACGAGAGGCCCAGGTCGCGTCCGGGTCAGGATCCCCGGGGGACAGAAACAGGCCCCTAAAAAAGGCGTCGGGTCCAAGACCCGGACTCCCTGTTCTTCCAGGAAGTTGATCAACGCTCCGATCAACCGAACTGTGCTTTTTCCCCTAGATAAAGACAGGATGTTCGATGCGAAAGCATCGATGTCCCGTAACAGGAAAACCGTTTTCTGACTGATTTTTCCGGCAATGAGGACTTCGCGGATCTTGAGGCTTCTCAAGAAGCCGAGAAGTCGGACCACGTCTCCCGCATCAAACCATTCTAGCGTATCGGCATCCTGCCGAAGGCTCTCGTCAGCTTCTCCGCGGATGGCAGCGACGACAGAGACCATGCCTTTCCGCCGCACTTCGGTTGCGATGAGGCGGGGGATTTTTCCGGATCCCGCGATTATTCCGACTCGCTCTCCCATTTTTCGGCCGTCTTTTTGACGATTCCTCGTTTGGAGGCTCGAATGAATCCGAGGATCTCTTCCCTGTCTTCACTGGGAGGGAATGTCAACTGGATTTTATCAAGGGCCTGAGTCGTGTTGAGATCCGAATAATAAAGGATCTTGATCATATCCCGGAGGGCATGGATCCGTTCACTGGAAAATCCCCTCCGCCGGAGGCCGATGCCGTTTAATCCATAAATTTTGATGGGTCTCATGCCGGCGACTTTCGTGAAGGGCAGGACATCCTGGGTGACGACCGTAAATCCGCCGATGAACGCATATCTTCCGATCCG
>CAZJBD010000111.1:0-5869 GCA_964544265.1 uncultured Eubacteriales bacterium | reverse complement strand
GAAACATTGGATTCAAGTCTCGTGTTCCGGCCCAGGCTGACCTTTTCGCCAATGACGCAGCCAGGACCGATCCAGACACCGGAGTCCAGCCGCGCCTTTGAATGGACCGTCGCCGAAGAGTGGATGGTGATGTCACGTGATCTCATTCATCGCCTCGAGGTCCAGGAAGGTGGCGACCATCTCTCCCTCGGCGGCGATTTCTCCGTCGACGGTCGCCCTGCCCTTCAGATGGCCGTACTTCTTTTTGAGCTTAAGAATCTCGGCTTCGAGCTTCAGTTGGTCTCCCGGAACCACCAGCCTTCGAAACTTGGCGTTATCGATCTTGCTCAGGACCACAAACGTGCGTTGGGGCTCCGGAACGGAATTGTAAAGCAGAATCCCCCCTGCCTGGGCGATGGCCTCGACGATCAGAACTCCCGGCATGATCATCTTCCCGGGAAAATGCCCCTGGAAAAAAATCTCATTGCAGCTTACATTCTTGAGGGCGACAATCGACCTACCCGGATGGATCTCCTTGACCCGGTCCACGAGCAGAAAGGGGAATCGATGGGGGAGGAACTTTTGGATCTGCTCGATCGTGATCATCGCTCATCACTTGGCCGGAGCGGCCGCCTTAGAAGCGTCATAGCGGCGGATGACCTCGTCCGTGAGGTCTATGGCTGGGCTGAAATAAACGGCCCCGCTCTTGGCCAGGTCAAAAATGACATCCATTCCCCTCTCCTTGCCGACCCCTTCAATAATGGGTATAAGCTCTCCCTGGACCTTATTGAAGAGCCTGTATTGAAGCTCCTGGATTTCACGGACGGCATCCTCAGAAAGTCTCTTTTGATCGGTCTTCTTCTTATCTATGTCGGAATTGATCTGCATGGCCGCCTCATCGGTCAGGGTCAACCGTTGCGTATTGAGCTTTGTCTCGAGCTGCTTGATTTCGTTGTCCAGCCTGGCCAGGTCGCTCTGGCTCTTTTTGTCCTTATCCTGGAGCTGAGCGATGACCCTTTTGCCTTCCACAGACCTTTCTAGGACCAACTGGGAATTGATGACGCCGATTTTTCCCGTCTGCTGGGCGAAACCCAGAGAAAGGATGGAACAAACGAACAGGGTCAGGATTATTGATCGTATCATGCCTCTCGCCATTTAAATCCTCCTAAGGTTTATGATCTCCCGCGGAACGCCCTAAAAAGTCGTGCCGACAGCGAATCGGAACGCGAAATTCGATTCGTCCGCGTAGACCTTTTTGTTATTATACGCGAAAATGAGACGGAACGGAACCCTTAGGGCCGGCACGAAGATCCGGGCTTCAAGCCCCCCGGACGTATACATGCCCTTCAGGCTGAATCTTTCCGTAGATCTGATGGCATTGCCCAAATCATAGAAAAGAATCACGTTGAGAGGCCCGCCGACGGGGATAATATACTCGGCGTTGAGGACCAGCGATTTGTCGCCGCCGATGACCGTGTTGTTTTCGTTCCGGGGGCCGATCGTATAGATCTCATACCCCCGGACCGAGCGCTCGCCCCCGAGGTAGAACTTCTCCCAGAACGGGACCTGGGACCCCTTGATCGCCTTAACATACTGGTATTCCAGATGGACACCGATCACGTGGTTGGCGATGAACGGTTGGAAGCGGGTAAATTCGATTCTCGGCCGATAAAGGCTGACCTCGCCGCCCAGGAAGGAGCCCGCGAACTTAAACGAGAGGGAATACATCGTCCCTTGGGTTGGGGTCAGCGGGCTGTCGACCGTGGACCGGTAGAGGAGGGGCTCGATGGAACTCATGTTGTACTTCCCGATCCCGTACATCGATGAGTAATAGCCGTAATAATAGCTGTTCTCTGGAACGGAAACATTGACATTCTGGTAGCTGTAGGTTACGTTGGCCCGCCAGTATCCCATAATCCTGGCCCCCAGCGTCAGATCGATCCCCTTGCTCTTTTGATTATAAAGATAGGGGTAATTGATCCTGCGGTCATAGATATTGAAGCCGAGAGTGATCGGCTGGTCAAAAAGGTAGGGCTCGGTGAAGCCGAAGCTATAGTTTTTGATCCTCTTTCCCTGCTGGATCATAAACTCCAGGGTTTCCCCCGCGCCCAGGAAATTGACGGTCGAGTAGCTTAAGGCGACGAACGTTCCTTCGTAACCGCTGTAGCCCGCTGTAAACTGGATATTATTCCTCTGAAGCTCTTTGACGTTGACCTGGACGTCGATTTGGGTTGGGTCCTCGGGATTGGGCTTGATATCCGGCTCCTTTTCAAGGTCCACAAGGCCCAACTGCTTGATGCGCAGGATGCTGTCCTTGAAGTACGCCAGGCTAAACCGATCCCCCTCCCGGATGAGCATCTCCCGGCGGATGACTTTATCCTTGGTGTAGTTGTTGCCCCTGAACTCGAGCCGGTGGAGGAAAGCGACGTCCCCTTCATAGATGTTGAAGGTCACGTTGATGATCTTGTTTTTGGGGTCCAGGTTCTCGACGGGAGCAATCTGGGCATAGAGATAGCCGCCGTCGCGATAGGTCTCCCCCATCTTCTCGACGGCTTTTTCCCGGATCTGAGTGCTGTAGACCTGGCCCTTGTCGAGTTTGACCAGGCTTCTCAGGTACTTGCCGTTGACCGCCTTGTTGCCCTCGATTTTGATCTCGCCCACCCGGTAGAGGTAGCCGGCGTTGACGGGGACGATGATTTTCATCATCTTCTGCTTCCGGAAAAAGATCGTCCGCTTTTCGATCTCTTCGATCCTGGGCTCTCCGACCGTGGCCTCCATATAGCCGTTCTCCTGGAACTTCTTCTTGATGAGCGCCATATCGTCAGGGATCTTACCCTGTTTGAAAACGTCCTTGCCCCCTATCCAAGAAAGAAGGCTGTGCGTTTTATTGTCCTTCATGGCCTCGCGGAGGAAACTCTCCGGCAGCTTGGCTCTTCCCTCGAAGACGACCTGGCCGACACGGACCTTGGGCCCCTCATCAATCTTGAAGAGGAGATCGACCTCATTCTTGCCTTTCTTGCTGACTTCGGTATTGATCTTGGCCGCCTGGAGGCCTTTCTCGGCGAGGAGGTCGCCGATCGTCTTCTTGATCCTCTGAACCTTAGCGGGACTGTAATAGGAGTACGGCAGGATATATTCGTCCTTCTCCTTGAGTTTGTTGACGATATCGTCTTCCTTGACCTTTTTCCCGGTTTTATAAACGACGCTCTTGATGACCGGATTCTCTTCGACGATGATCTTGATGACCTTTCCCCTGGTCCCTTCCGCCCGCTCGATCCGGACGTCTGCAAAGAACCCGGTCGACCAAAGGACCCGGAAATCCCTCTTGAGGAGGTCCTCGTTGAAATAGTCCCCTTCCTTTGCCGAAAGGTAATACTGGATGGTCTCCTTGGTGACCCGGTCATTCCCCAGGATCTCGATCTTCTCCACCAAGTCCTGGGCAGAGAGGGCCAGGGGAAAAAGGGCCAGCAGGAGGGCCGTCATGATCTTCTTCATGATCATATCCTTATACCATATTCATTCAGTTCAGTCTATTCCCGACGAGGCCCCGGGATTGCCGCGCGGACGCGAGTCCGAACTCCGGATAGCCAAGGGTGCCTGCCCGAGCGGGCGAAAAGACGGATGGTTCCAAAATATTGAATAAAGAAGATTTAGCAATCCGCGAGGGGAGCGCTTCACGTAAATTCTAACGTCTGAAGGAGGGGGAAAGTTTCAACTCGCCGGCTTCCATGATATAAAGCCGATGGCAATACACGGCGATCTTTTCATTGTGGGTTACGATGACCGAAGAAAGACCTTTTTTTTGATGAAGGTCCAGGATGAGCTTAAGGACCATTTCCCCTGTTTTCCAGTCCAGGTTCCCCGTCGGTTCGTCCGCCAGGAGCACTTTGGGCTCATTCACGAGGGCTCGGGCGATCGCCACCCTCTGCTGTTCTCCTCCGGACATCTGCCCCGGCCTGTAATTTGCCTTGTCCCCAAGACCGACTTCGTCCAGGAGCTTCCGGGCTCTGGGCAGGGCTTCCTTGCGACCCAGTCCCCGTATAAGGAGCGGAAGGCTGATATTTTCCAGGGCCGTGAACTCGGGCAAGAGGTGGTAGAACTGAAAAACGAAGCCGATCTTGCTGTTCCTTAACTTCGAGATCTCCAGGTCAGAACGGACCCCAAGGTCTTCTCCGTCCAGTTGGATTGTACCCTCGTTCGGCCTGTCCAGAGCGCCCAGGAGGTTGAGGAGCGTCGTTTTGCCGACGCCGGACACCCCCATAATGGCCGCCAAATCCCCCCTTTGGAGTTTAAAATTGATCCCTTGAAAAACGCGAAGTTCCCCCTTCGGCAAGGGGTAGGTCTTGCCAAGGTTCTCCGCGCAAAGGACGATGTCATTCATATTTCAGCGCCACGACCGGGTCCGTTTTGGCGGCCCGGTGGGATGGGAAAAGCGTCGAAAAGAAACTGATAGCCAGGCTGACCCCGACGATGAGGATCAGGTCAAGTCCCCCAAGACGAAAGGGAACGTAAGAGATCTGGTATATATCCACTGGGATCCTAATCAGCCGGAAAGCATTGGCCATCCAGCACCAGACCAGACCCAGGACGACACCCAAGGTCGTCCCGATGATCCCTATCAAGGCCCCCTGGAGGAAGAAGATGCTCCGGATATGCCGTGCCGTCGCCCCCATGGCCATGAGGATGCCGATGTCGCGGGTCTTCTCCATGACCATCAGGATGAGGGTGGCGATAATATTTAGGGCGGCCACAAAGACGATCAGTGTGATGGTCAGGAACATGATGCTTTTCTCGAGCTTGAGGGCTGAGAAGAGCGATCTGTTGAGCTCCATCCAAGTCGTGACATAGGTCAGGGGAGGCAGGCCCTCTTTGATGCGCTGTCCGAGGTTCCCGGCCTCGAAGATATTCGAGATCTTGACCTGGAGGTAGGTCGCCTTCTCCTCGAATCCGAGGAACCTCTGGGCGGTCTCAAGAGGAACTAGGACCGTCGCCGAATCGAACTCATAAAGCCCCGTATTGAAGATCCCGCTGACCTTGAATCTTTTCGTCTTGGGGAAGAGGCCCATGGGCGACAGGCGGGAGGCAGTGGTCAGGACGGTGATCGAATCGCCCGGCCCGGCGCCGATGCTGAAAGCGATCTCACTGCCGAGGAGGATCTCGGCCTGAGGTCCGGCCTGGGGGATCGAACCGGATTCCAGCTTCCGGAGCCAGGAGGAGCTCTTCATCTCGCGTTCGAAATCGATCCCCTTAAGCAAAGCGCCGGAACTCCTCGAGGGGCCGTTGATCAGGACCTGGCCATAGACCACGGGAGTCACGGATACGACACCTTTGAGTCCCCTGATCCTTTCCATGATCCCGGGGTAATCCTTCAGCCCGTCTCCAGAAAGGTCCGAGACCATGATGTGGGAGGTCGTGCCGAGGATCTTGTCCTGAACGTCCTCCTGGAAGCCCGTGATGAGGGCTATGGCGATGACCAGGGCCATGACCCCGATTGTGATGCCCAGGACGGAAATAAGGGTGATGACGGAGATGAATGCCTGCTTCCTCTTGGCGGTCAGGTATCTTCTGGCAACGAAAAGCTCGAATTTCATAGTCTTTGCAGGCGACGGGCCGTCCGTCGTTTCATCTCGGTTTCAACAGGGGGAACAGGATGACGTCCCTGATTGATCTCTTGTTGCTGAAGATCATGGTCAGGCGATCGATCCCGATCCCCTCCCCTCCGGTGGGGGGGAGCCCGTATTCGAGGGCTTCGACATAATCCAGGTCGATCCAGTGAGATTCTTCATCCCCCTTTTTTTGCTCCTCAGCCTGTTGTTCGAAGAGCCTCTTCTGCTCGGCCGGATCGGTGAGCTCGGAGAACGCGTTGGCGATCTCCATCCCGGCTATGAAG
>CAZJBD010000110.1:5898-8341 GCA_964544265.1 uncultured Eubacteriales bacterium | reverse complement strand
CGTTCCTGGGTTCGTGTGCAAAATCCCGGTCCGCACCGGAGATCCGGTATCCTTGCGAGTGGCCCGGGAGCCCGGGTTTTACAGGTAACATCGATAAAGTGGGCATTATCCAGCCCTCCGGGATATGCTTTGATCCTGCCAGAAAAACGTTGTTCATCGTAAGCGACGAGGGCATTGTCTTCGAGATGGGGACCGACGGGAGCGTCGTGTTCAGCCAAAAGGTGCCTGGCGACTTGGAGGGCGTGACGATCAATCCCCGCAGCGGCCTTCTCTACATCGTCGTCGAGGGCGAAGACATCATCCTGGAATTCGATCCTGACAAGCGAGCGGTCACCCGGAGGTTCCCGGTCAATAGGGCATTCCAAGGAGACCTGAACTTCCTCCAGAAACAGGTGGACCGGTATGATAACGGCCTCGAGTCGCTGGCCTTCGTTCCCGATGACGGGCATCCGGAAGGAGGGACATTCTACGCCGGGAACCAGGAAGACCCAGCCTGTATCATGGAGCTTCTCGTCCCCTTGAGGACGGGCAGGGGAGATTCGCCGGAGGCGCGGATCCTTCGGGTCCTTCCCTTTAAAATGGATGATCCGGCGGGACTGGGATATGATCCCCTGAAGAATCACCTTTATGCCGTCGATGACGCCGACAATATCTTCGTAGAGATCACTTTAGAAGGGAAGCTGGTCCGCGAATACGCGTTTCCGGGCAACGATCAGGAAGGATTCGCCTGGGACGATGAGGGGTATCTTTATATCGCCCAGGATTCCGGTGGGATCATCAAACTGAAAGACTTAAGGCGTTGATCCGCCGGATTTAAGCCTCCTGTATTCCTTCATGATGAGAAAGCATATAACGACCATGACTAGGACCATCAGGACATTGATGACCGCGAATTTTTCGATCTTCAAGGCAAAATAGGTCGTTCCGATAAAAACACACGCGGCGGCCAAGGCGTCGCCGCCTCGGACAAAGAACGTGTCGATAGCTGCCTTGGCCTTATATTTTTCCTCTCTGGGGGTGATAAGAAAAAGGGCCGCTTTCGTCGTATTCATCAGTGAATAGTCGGTTCCGTTCTCCAAGGCCTTAACCCACTTGACAAGAACGAGGAGGGCCCCAAACGAAATCAGGCCGTAGCCTCCCAGGGCGATTAGCGGCAGAAAGAGGAGGGCTCCGCCAACCCCCACCCACTTGAAAACCCGGGAGACCAGAAAGAGCTGGATGAGAAGGGCAAGAAGGTTTTGCAGGAATTGGTAGTCTGCGAAAAACTTTCCCTGGAGCTGCTCCATCGTCATCCCGGCCGCCGTCCCCGATTCAATTGCCCTGAGGGCGACTCGGGTGCTGACGTCGCTGATGATATACTCCCCTGTCATATTGATGAAATTGTAGATCCCTATGAGAAGGGCGATAGACAAGAGATATCGGCTTTGGAAGATGAGTTTGAATCCCCCGCCCGGACGGAGGGGTTTGGCTTGGGCTTCCCGCTCCTTTAAGGAAGCCCGGTCGGCTTCCTGGATCTCGGTCCCCGGGGGCCTAAATTCCCGGTTGTGGATGAACCTCGACAAAGCAATGCACACGAGGAGCATCGCTCCGCAAATGATCATAAGGTTAAAGGATCCGAAGGGCCGAATGACCCAGCCAGCAATTTTACTCCCGAACACGGCCCCCAGGTTGGCTCCGAAGGCGATGAGAGGGAAGATCCGTTTTCCGACTTCATCGGTGTAGAGGTCATTGGCAAACCCCCAGAACTGGGCGACGATAAACATGTTGAAGATCCCGATCCAAATGAAGAAAACGATCCCCAGGGTTTTAACGGGTGTCCCGCTGAGGCGAAGAACGTAAAAGATCAGGATGTTGGAGACGAAAAAAAGAGTTGTCCAGGTGATAAGGATTTGCCTGGGAACGCGGGAGGCGAGCCGGCTGAAGCCTTTGACCACGAAAATGAATAGGATGGCCTGGGCTCCGCTCAGGTAGGCTTTCGTTTGGGGCGCATCGGCGTCGATCAGCAAAAGCGCATCGCGGACCGGCTTGATTAGAGAATAGGCAAGGAGAATGAGGAAAATGTTTAGGGCCAACAGCAAGGCTTTCTGGACCTCGCCCGGCCTGATATCCGTGAATAGTCTCAGGAAACGTTCGATGGGCCCGGGAAATATTTTCCTGGCTACTCCGGACGCGTCCCCGCCTGTTCGGCTCACTGGCCTCTCCTAATTCTTCAGCTTTTCCAATAGGAGGATGAGTCCGCCCTTTCTCTGGATGAGCGCCTCGATTTCCTCCTTATTGAGATAGGGAGCGAGTTTTTCTTGCAAAACCTGATTGTCGAGGTCCAGGATCTTTTGCCGGAGCTTGTCGGGGCAGGGCGCAGGGCTGCAGTCTGGGCGGAGCTCGGGGGACGGCCCGAAAGCTTGGGAGAAGTCCACTCGGAAAACATGCCAGGTCCCAGTCTCGA
>CAZJBD010000110.1:0-5798 GCA_964544265.1 uncultured Eubacteriales bacterium | reverse complement strand
GGCCCGAAAGCTTGGGAGAAGTCCACTCGGAAAACATGCCAGGTCCCAGTCTCGACGTACGTGTCCTCGAGGTTCTCACAGGAATCGTTAACCAATAGGGCGAAGACCCTTACGGACGAAAGCGTTTCTTCGAACTTCAGCGGGTCTGGGGGTTCCGGACCGTTTCGCCGTCGGGCAGCCTCTGTAATCGAGTTCTCGACGAAGGCCTGGAGGGAACCTTTCGTCTCATCAATCTGCCTCTCGACGACCGCGGGGACGATATCAAGGCCAAGGAGCTTGCTGAGCTCGTAAGCGGCGATCTCATAGAAGTAGCTATCCGGGAGCGGAGAGGGCCTGCGGCGGTTAACGTACTTGAAAACGGCCCGCCTGGCGATCTGTCCATCATCCAGGATGATCGTCCAAGGCTCCGTGCGTCCCCTCTGGGCGCCCCTAATGATCGTCCCGACGCTGGCCTTCCTCAGATAGTCTTCAATATCGTTGGCCGAACTGTGGCCGCTGTTCTCTTCTGCGGATGCGGAGATCCCCAGGACCGCCTCGCTTGATTCCGTGTCTCCCCAGAGCATGAACTTTTCTTTCTCGATGAGCAGGGCGCTGTTGACCCCTCCATAATAACTGGAAATCCCGGTGTCGATGATCCACAGCCTTTCGTCGAAACGGCTCATGAATCGCGGGGCTACGACGGGGCTCACGCCGTTCCCCCGGTAGAAGGTATGGGCGATGACCATGTGGCTGGCCCCGAGGTTTTTTAGGATGCGCTCGAACTCGCCCTTCATGGACTTTTCATCCTTGACAGCCAAGTCCCTGAACCAAAGAGGGCTCTGGGCATCGTAGACGATCTTCGGCTCGAAAGGCTTATGATAACGAAGGAAAACCCTTTGGCGGCCCTTAAAAAAAGACAGCTCGTTCCTCAGCAGGGAATTGATCTCTCCGAGTTTCCAGGTCGAGTATTTCTCGCTGATCCCCCCATGGGCGAACACCGTATCATTGATCCGGATGACCGCGTTTTTGTCGAGCAGCCATGGGCTATATACATCGTTGAATGATTTGATGTAGATTCGCCGGGCGTTATCCGTCCGCATGAGCTCCTGCCAATTTTCAAAGAGCTTCCTCTTTGCGTTGGCGTCCAAGCTCTCCTCGTTCCAGAGGGTGGCCGGGCCCAGGATTTTCTTGATGAATTCCCGCTCCTTTTGCCTCCGGTATTCGCGGGGAAGGAAGGAAACAAACTGCTCGACCGTGACATAATCGGGATAGTCGAAAACGATCCCCGTGATATTGATTTCTTCGTGATTGCCGAGGAGGACATGGACCTTTCCGCCGACCGACTCGGCTTCTTTCTCCAATCGCCGCAGGAGGTCGAAGATCATCTTCGCTCCGGGCCCCCTGTCCATGATATCGCCGGTCTGGACAAAATGCGTTTTCCCGCCGGCCCATTTTAGCTTTTCATCAACGAGGCCTGTGCCCAGGAGAATTTGAACAAAGTTGTCGTAATCCCCATGAAGGTCTCCCACGGCCACAATCTTTTCGATGCCTGACCAGACGCAGGGGATCTCGGCGGCACGGACGGACAGGGCGATGGATAATAAGGCCGAGACGAGAGAGATCCGGCGCCTGAGGTCCACTAACGGCCGCCTCTTCATTTTTCCTTCCCAAACTCCCTTTGAGAATATATCCGATGAGCCCTTTTGAATCAAGCGATATCGCTGATTTGACTCGTTCATTGAATTATTCCCCGACTTTGGTAAAATGAAGGGAACCATGAACCGGAGCCATCCGTTCTTGATATTGTCCTCCATTCTCCTGGCCCTCTTGGGATCGTTCTTGGCCTGCGGCAAGCCGCAGCAGGCCGAACGGCCTGGCCCGGCAGCGGTTTCGAGAGTCAGGCCTGGTGTAGAAGTTTTTCTTGAAAAACGCCTCGACTTGGTCAAGGGAAAGAGGGTGGGGCTTATCACCAACCCTTCAGGCGTCAACGCACGCCTGGAGAGAACGGCCGATCTATTCTCCCGGAATCCGGCCATCCAACTGACGGCCCTTTACGGTCCAGAGCATGGGACCCGCGGCGACGCCCAGGCAGGGGAATACGTTCCATTCTATTTTGACGGGAGATTCAAGGTCCCGGTTTTCAGCCTCTATGGTCAATCCAGTAAGCCCGAGCCGGGGATGCTCAAGAATATCGACGAATATATGCGCTCCTTTGACACGGTGGCCGCGGGCAAGGTCCCGGAGGGGACGATGGTCCAGGATATCGATGTCCTCATCTACGATATCCAGGACGTTGGGGCCCGGGTCTATACCTATATCGCTACGATGGCCTACGCTCTCCAGGCTTGCGCCGAGGCCGGGATCGAATTCGTCCTGCTCGACCGGCCGAATCCGATCAATGGGGCCGACATCGAGGGAACTATCCTTGAGTACCCGCAGTTCAGTTCCTTCGTCGGCCTCTATCCCATTCCAGCCCGGCACGGCATGACGCTGGGCGAACTGGCCGGGCTCTTCAACGACAAGTTTTTGCCAAAAAGAGCCAAGCTCACCGTCATCCCCATGGAAGGCTGGACGCGCGGTCTCTGGCAAGATCAGACGGGCCTGCCATGGGTTTGCCCATCCCCGAATATGCCCACCCTCGATACGGCTACTGTCTATCCGGGTCAAGTCTATCTTGAGGGCACCAATGTCTCCGAGGGCCGGGGGACGACGCGGCCTTTCGAGTTCTTCGGCGCGCCCTGGATCGATGGCTATGTCGTGGCAAAGAAGCTCAATGCCCTCGGACTCCCGGGCGTTGTTTTCCGGGAACTCTGGTTTACGCCGACGTTCTCCAAGTTCCAGGGAGAGCTCTGTGGCGGGGCTCAGGTCTACATCACGGACCGCGCCGCCTACAGATCGGTCGAGGCGGCGCTCCACATCATCAAAACCATCCGCGATGCCTACCCGGACAAGTTCGAGTTTCACAAAGAATATTTCGACAAGGTCATGGGGACCTCGAAGGTCCGGGAGGCCCTGGAGAAGGGGACGAGCGTCCGGGATATCGTGGCTGAATTCAAGACCGGGCTCGAAGAGTTCAAAGCCCTCCGAAAGCCTTATCTGCTCTATGATTAAAAAGGAGAGCCGTCATGGGGACAGCGTCTTTCACCTATGCTCTAACGAATCCCTTGTCCGTGCTCCTGAATAAGTCCGCCCGGGACTTCCAGCGGGCCGACTTCTTAAAGGTCATCGAAGAGAAGCGGATCGAGCGGATCACTTTCCATTACACGGCTCTGGACGGCAAGCTCAAGGAACTCAAAGTTCCCGTCCCCGACCCGGGCTATGCCGAGACGATCCTGGCCGAAGGAGAAAGGGTGGACGGCTCGTCCCTTTTCAAAGGATTGGTGGATATGGGGATGTCCGATCTTTATGTCGTCCCCGTCTACCGAACGGCCTTCTTCAATCCGTTTGATGAGCGAAGCCTGGATTTTTTTTGCCGCTACCTGACCAAGGATGGAGACCTCGCTCCCTTCGCTCCGGACAACATCCTCGCCAAGGCCTATGAGATTTTTCGCAGGAATTCCGGGCTTGAAATGAACGCTCTCGGCGAGCTGGAGTTCTATCTCCTGAGCGAACCCGGACCGAAGATCTTCTCTGGCCGACAGCAACGTGGCTATCACTCTTCGGCGCCTTATCTTAAGAGCGGCCCGGTTCTTGATGAGATCGTCCGAACGATCACTCAGACCACAGGGGCCGTGAAGTATGCCCATGGCGAGGTCGGTTTCGTGGAGAGCGTCCACAGCGACCTCGAAGAAATCAAGGGGAAACAGGCCGAACAGATCGAGGTGGAATATCTTCCCCGGCCGGTCGACGAGATGGGCGATGACCTGGTCATCGGCCGCTGGCTTATCCGGAACATCGCCTACAGGCATGGTTCGGTGGCCACATTCACGCCCAAGATCGAGGAGGGTGTGGCCGGAAACGGGTTTCATTTCCACCTGGAACTTCTAAAAGACGGGCGAAATATCATGACCGGACTCGACGGGAAGCTTTCCGAGACGGCCCGTCGATTGGTGGGGGGGTTGTGCGAATACTCAAGCTCCTTGACGGCCTTCGGCAACACCGTCTCCTCGGCCTATTTAAGGCTCGTTCCCAACCAGGAAGCGCCCACGAATATCTGTTGGAGCGACCTTAACCGGAGCGCCATGGTTAGGGTCCCGCTCGGCTGGTCTACTGTCCATCACCTCGCCAAACGCGTCAATCCCCGGGAAAAGGCCGACTTCGCGGAGGTCCTGCCCCAGCAGACAATCGAACTCCGGAGTCCGGACGGCAGCGCCATCATCCACCTCATCCTGGCGGGCATCGTCATGGCTGCGGACTGGTCCTTGAAAGAGAACGTTTCCTTGTTCAAGGAAGGAGGGCCGTTGGATCTTGCAGAGCGGTTCTATGTCAAGGGAAACGTTTTTAAGGACGACGCGTTGCGCGATAAATTGCCCATGCTTCCTACGAGCTGCGTCGAGTCGAGTCGGATCCTCCTCAGGAGGCGCGACCTCTATGAACGGGACGGCGTGTTTCCGCCGAGTGTTATTGACTATGTCGCCCGGCTCCTGGAAAAGGAGGACGATGAGTTTATGAACAAGACGCTCGCCGATCTCCCCGCCGACGATCGCCTCCACGAGATCCGCAAAATCATGCACAAGGACCTTCACCGGAATTGAAGAAAGTAGGGGTCAAACCTACTCTTTTGACAAACCCAAGGGCTTCCCGTTCTTTGTCAAAAGAGTAGGTTCGACCCTTTTTAAGACGATGACCCCGAGGGAAAGATGGGAGGCCGTGTTCCAGAGGCGGGAACCGGACCGCCTTCCCATGGATTACTGGGCCACGGACGAGGCTACGGCCCGGATCATGAAGCAGCTCGGCTGCCGGACAAAGTGGGAGATGTTCCGGCGCCTGCATATCGACGTCGAGGTTAGAGTCAAAAGCCGCTACGTCGGTCCCGCCCTGCCCCGGCAGACCGATGCGTTCGGCCGAAGATTCAAGAACGTGAATTACGGGACCGGCGTCTACCGAGAATGCGTCCATTCCCCCCTGGCCGAATATGATTCGGTCGAGGAGATTAAACGGAACTACATCTGGCCCAATCCCGATTGGTGGGACTACTCTGACATCAGGAAACAGGTCAGAGGCAAGGAGATGTATCCTATCCGGGGAGGCGGCTCAGAACCATTCCTTATCTATAAGGAGCTCAGGGGGCAGGAACAGGCGCTCACGGACCTCATCGATAATCCCGAAATCGTCCATTATTGTTTGGACAAGCTCTTTGACCTGGCCTATGAAGACTCTATCCGGATCGCTGAACAGATTCCGGACCTGATCATGCTAAGTTATGTGGCCGAGGATATGGGCGGGCAGACCGACCTCATGTTATCGGTTGCCCATATCCGTGAATTCCTCCTGCCGGGAATGAAGCGGATGATCGACTTGGCCCACGAGCAGGGGGCCTATGTCTTTCATCACAACGACGGGAACTGCCGGCGCATCATCCCGGACATGATTGAACTCGGGATCGACCTCCTCAACCCCATCCAATGGCGCTGCCCGGGCATGGATCGGGAAGGACTTAAGAGGGACTTCGGCGCGCGGATCATTCTTCATGGCGGAGTGGACAACCAGTACACCCTGCCTTTCGGGACGGTCGAAGAGGTCCGGCGGGAAGTCTTGGACAATCTGCGCATCCTGGGCGAAGGGGGAGGCTACATCCTTGCTCCCTGCCATAATATCCAGGCCAACACTCCTCCCGAGAACGTCATCGCCATGTACGAAACAGGATATGAGGAAGGACG
>CAZJBD010000109.1:0-8470 GCA_964544265.1 uncultured Eubacteriales bacterium | reverse complement strand
CCTTCCCGCTTATCGTCCACGGCGCACTCATGATCGAGCCCACGGAGACGGAGAGCAAACGCGACCTTGACTTTTTCATCGAAGCCATGAAGGAAATCGCCAGGGAGGCCGAAGAAAACCCAGATACACTCCATGCGGCCCCCCACGTTACCTACGTCCGGCGTCTGGACGAGACGGCGGCCGCCCGCACTCCCGTCCTGAAATGGGAAAAGAAATAGATGGCCCTTCAAGACCTCATTCTGAAGCTCCATGCCTACTGGGCGGACCAAGGGTGCTATTTAGCCCCGACCTATGACCTTGAGGTAGGCGCCGGAACTATGACCCCGGATACTTTTTTTCGTGTCCTTGGCAAAAAGCCATGGAAAACGGCCTACGTTCAACCGGCTCGCCGGCCCACGGACGGTCGCTACGGGGAGAACCCCCACCGTGTCCAGAAGCACTTTCAATATCAAGTCATCATGAAACCGGCACCGGCGGACATCCAGAAAATCTACCTCCAAAGTCTCTCTTCGCTCGGGATTGTCCTCCAGGACCACGACTTGCGCTTTGACGAGGATGATTGGGAGTCGCCCACGATCGGCGCCTGGGGCGTCGGTTGGCAGGTTCTGCTCGACGGGCTGGAGATCTCCCAATTCACGTACTTCCAGCAGGCCGGCGGCATCGAGCTTCAGCCGGTCCCCGTTGAGATCACCTATGGTCTGGAGAGGCTGGAGATGTTCCTCGAGCGGAAGGACGACATCTATGACCTTGATTGGTCAAAGAACGTGACTTATCGAGACTTGCGCTGCACCGAGGAGAAGGAGTTTTCCGAGTACAACTTCAATGCGGCCGACCCCGCGATGCTCCGCGCATCCTTCCAGGCCTGCGAGAAGGAGGCCGTCTCGCTCATAGGGAAGGGCCTGCTCCTGCCGGCTTACGATATGTGCCTCAAATGCTCTCATTTTTTTAACCTGCTCGACGCCCGGGGCGTCGTCAGCGTCACGGAGAGGGTGAAAATGATCGCCCGAATCAGGGCCCAGGTCAATGAGATCGCCCAAAGATTTACGGCCTCAGGGAGGGGTTCCTGATGGAGTTCCTATTGGAAATCCTGACCGAAGAAATGCCGGCCTCCCACGTCAAAACCGCCTTGGAGCAGCTGGATGAGAAGTTCCGGGGTGAGCTCAAGGATGCCGCGATCGCGGTCCAAGCGCTGGAGGCCCTCGGGACTTGCCGGAGGCTCATCGTTCGGGCAGACACCGCCGCCGGGCAGGAGGATCGCACAAGCATCGTTACGGGACCGCCCAAATCGCTGGGCATCCTGCCGGACGGAACCTTTTCTCCCGCCGCCAGAGGATTCGCCAAGGCCCAGGGAATCGCGGCTGAATCGCTGGAGATTATCCAGACTCCCAAGGGAGAATATATGGGGATCCGGAAGGTCAGCAAAGGGGAATCAGCCCTGGAGATCTTCGCGGCGATTGTCCCCTCTATCCTCGCCTCCATCTCGTTTCCGAAGACGATGCGCTGGAGGGAGAGTCCCTTCAAATTCTCCAGGCCCATCAAGAACATCCTCTGCTTATTCGATGGGAAGATCCTCCCTTTCAGTCTGGAGGGGATGGATTCTAACGACTCGACGTCCGGACATCCGATCTACAGCCCTCAGCCGCTTAGGGTCAAGAACTTCCAGGACTATCGGGACCAATTGAAAAAATCTAAGGTCATCATAGACCCCGGCGAGCGGCGGGAGATGATCCTGGGCCAGATCGAGGAAAGGCTTGCTTCCCTTAAAGCCCGGATCTACCCGGATGATGACCTCCTGGATAGACTCAACTTCACCGTTGAATACCCTTGTGTCATCCTGGGTGTTTTTCCCGAAAAATACCTGAGCCTGCCCATCGAAGTCTTGGCCACGGCCATGCGGGAGGGTCAGAAGCTTTTCTCCGTCGTCAAGGACAAGAAGCAGCTGCCTTGCTTTCTGGGCGTGGCCGACGCCGTCAAGGACTCCAAATCCTTGATCCGCAATGGCAACGAACGGGTCCTCAAGGCGAGGCTCGAAGATGCCCGCTTTTTCTGGCAGCAGGATGTCAAGAAATCCTTGGCGGAGAGGGCTGCCGGCCTGAAGAATATCGTCTTTCAGGAGAAGCTGGGAACATATGATGATAAAAGCCAGAGACTAAAAAAGATCGTTAGCTACCTCATCGAGAAAATCGACGCCGCCAAGGTCAAAAAGGAGGCCATTGAGGCCGCCGGCTTGTGCAAGGCCGACCTCTTAACCGAAATGGTCAAGGAGTTTCCTTCCCTGCAGGGGAAAATGGGAGGGCTCTATGCCAAGGTCGAAGGGCATCCGGCGGCCGTCTATCAGGCTATTTATGAGCACTATCAACCCGCCAGCCTCGAGGACGACCCGCCCTCGTCCTTGACCGGGGCCCTTGTCTCGCTGGCCGACAAGATCGACTCCATCGTAGGCGTCGTCGGAGTCGGCATCCAGGTTTCGGGCTCGAGCGATCCCTTCGGGCTGCGCCGCAATGCCCACGGCGTCGCGAAGATCATCCTCGACAAGAAGCTCAGGCTTTCCTTTCCCCGCCTCATCGACAAGGTTCTTTCTATATACGGGGACAGGCTGTCCGTCCCGGCGGGAGAGGTCAAGACTTTCTGCCTGGACTTTTTTGCGGGCCGCCTGCGCTTCATTTTCGAGAGGCAGGGCCACCGCTATGACCACATCAACGCCGCCCTCGGGCGGGGGATGGAGGACATTTACGACACGTCCCTTAGGGTCAAAGCGGTCGCCTCGCTCGGAACGAGTCCCAATTTCGAACCGTTCATCCTTATGGCCAGGCGAATCAACAACATCCTTAAGGACATGCCGGCCTGCAAGGTCAATCCGGAGCTCTTTTTAGAAAAGGAGGAGAGGGACCTCCACTCGACGTTCACCATCATCAGCGACAACATCAAGCCGATGATCGAGAAAGGGGATTTTGCCCGGGCCCAAAGCATCATTTTCAAGATCCAGCCTCTGCTCAACGCCTTCTTCGATAAGGTCTTGGTCATGGCCGAGGATAAGAAAGTCCGTCAGAACCGCCTGGGGCTGTTGCAGGCCATCCAGAAGCTTCTCCTCCAGGTCGCGGACTACTCCCGGGTCGTCGTCGAAGGGGATAAGACGGCGAAGCCGGGAATCTCCCGCTAAATGCTAAACTCGCTGGTGCCCCCGGGGCCCTGAGACTCGCCGGGTTCGATAAATTTCTGTTCAAGGGCGATGATCTTGACCAGCGTGCCGGGATAATTCTGGTCCTTTTTTTCTCCGTAGGCGTTGAACTGGACGCCGGCCTGGAATTTGTAGCTTTTGCCGGGATTGAACGAGGTCCATCGGATATGACCCTTGAGGTTTAAGGGAACGCGCTCGCCGGGAACGGAGATTTGGAGGACAACCTTCGCTTTAAACTTCAAGGGTTTCTGGGTCAGAAAACGGACGCCTCCCCGGCTGATGTCCAGGACCGGGCAGAATTCTTCATCGAAGCCTTTGGGGGAGAAAAGGAGCTTCTGTCTTGTGTAAGAGATCGTCGCGCCGGGGATTTTAAAACGCTGGCATAAACGTCTTTCTATCCCCTTCTCGGACATGTCGAACCTCCCCGTTTGCAGGACCTGAACTTCAATTCTTTATTCCCACGAACCATCGGATATCTGGTCCCTAAGATATAATAAATACATTGAAAATGTCAAAAGGATAATTTGGATCCCCTCTGGGCATCGCCCCTGCGCTATTATCTTATATCACAAGAAAAGATGCCTCAATTTGGGGATCAATCTCGCAAGACGGTGGCGGCAGCGGGCTTGATGGATACAAACCCCTTGTAGATGACCTCCCCGCTGTCCGGGCTCTCCCGAGCGAAAGAGAAGGCGAGCTGCTGGGTCTTTTGGTAGGATGGGGCGGAAGGCGGCTCAGCCTTCTTTTTCTTGACCAGGTCCTTTACAGTCTGGTAAGCCAGGGCGACGGCATCGAGGATAGAGACCGTGTTCAAGATAGGATCGTCCTTTTTGGGCGCGAGATAAGGCTTCGTCCCGGCGGCAGAAGGTCCCGGGATTTTGAATTTAATGGGGGCGGTCTTGGATGAGAGCTTCTTGCTCTTGAGGATGAGCTTGTCGCCGATATAGAGTGAGACCTCGCCCTCGACGAGCCTGGGGGGAGGCGACGGGCTTGGAACTGCGGTCTGGACAAGGGGCAGCGAAGCGGTCGATCTCGTGGCGCGGACGTCAACTTCGACCATGATACGCTTCCTGATGACCATCCCCTCCGTCATAAGGTCCAGGTTGAATTCCAGGCTTCCCGGTTTATCATAACTCCCCGAGAAAGGAAGCTTCAAAATGTGGAACCCCTGCTGCCAGAGGCCGCCCTCAAGGACTTGGTCTGAAACGGACACCTTGTAATAAGCGCCGTTAAGCAGGTTAAGCCCGACCTCCAGCCTAGCCGGGGGGGAAGGATTGCTTTCGCTGGGCCGTTCGAGAAAAACGAGGCCCGTTACAAGAGGATAGGTAGACTTCCACTTTGCCCAGAACATCACGAAATCGCGTCTGAGGAGCTCGTCCGGAAGGTCGAAAGCGGGCTCCGTATCTCCATAAGTCTCAAAATATTCGGCGATGCGGTCCTGTTCATCCTGACTGTCTCCCGTCATGCGGGCTAGATAGGCGATAAATCCAAGGGCATTCGATTTTTCCAGGGGATCAATCTTGCTGTAGTTCTCCCGGAGGTAGGCCCGGGCAGCCGGATAGTCCCTTCGCGGGCTTAAATAGCCAAGAACCTCCTGTTTCCAATCGGCAGATAGGTCCAGGGCCAAAACGAGGAGGACGAATCCGGAAGCGAATATTCTCTTATTCATGATACGTGAATACGAAGAGGGCGTTGAGACGAGAAGCGGGGAAATCCCCGGGAAGCGGGGGAAGGGGGGAACTCGATCTCAGGGCGTTGGCGGCGGCCACTTTGAAGACCTCAAGGTTCGTGCCGCCGGCGATTTCAAAAGCAGAAAAAGTCCCATCCTTTTCGATGGTCACGGAGATACGGACCTCGCTCTTCTCCAGGATATTCCGGACATCCGGGATCTTCCAATTGAACTGGATGAGGTCGATGACTTTTTGGGCCCAGGGCGAGATGTCGTATCCGGGGGATTCGAAAATTGCGCTGGCCCGCTGACCTCCGCCTCCTGTCCCCGTGCCGCCCGGGGCGCCCCCCGAGCGGCCGGTCCCGATTCCGGCTCCGGTCCCGGAACCGGCCCCAGATCCAAAGCGGTTGGGCTGGACGTATCTTAAGAGGGAACCACGGCCTTCCTTTCCATTCTCAAAACCGAGCGGGGCGTCCACGATATGGTCAGGAATGGCCGAAAGGTTAATCCTAAGCTTTCCATCCCCTTGTCCCGCATATCTGGAACTCAGGGCCAAATCGCCGCTGAGGGAGGGTCCCGAGGACGGAGGGGCGTTCGGCTGGTTCTTCATGAGGTTCTCCGGCGCGAGGCCGGATCCCGGACCGGGTCCGGGACCGCTCGCGGCGTTTCGCCCGGGCAAGCCCCTTTTTCTCGGCTGGCTTGGCCGGCCCAGATCGGAACCCGGGCCCAAAATTCCGCCCGAAGAAGGGTAGTTCTGGATGTATTTCTCAATGGGTTCGGGGAAGGTCAGCGCAACCGGGGGAACGAGAACGACATCCCGAACATCCGGCCTGGCGGGAAAAACCTTTACTGTCAGGCGGGCGTGATATAACCCATAGACGAGGAAGGCATGGAGGACCAGAGAGACGGCGAGAATCAGCAGCCGCTTTTTATGGAAAAGTCCAAGCTTTCCCTCTTCGGGCAAGAATCCGTTTCTCAACGTTCATACCTTCAGCAATATTATATAGAATTCCCGGCGCCCCGACAAAGTTGCATATTGGGGCGAAACGGATCAGGCAAGTTTTTGGGGCATTCTTAATGAAATGATAACGAAAATGAGGCTTAAGGAATTCATCATGAGGAGGCCGTCGAGAAGCGCTACGATTCCAGCGAGGGGGATGATGATCGCCGAAGCTGCCAGGGCCCCTAGGAACGATCCCATGAGGTCCACCCCATAGCCCAGGCCGTAGTTCACGTTTTCCCGTAAGAGGAATCTGTTGGAGACGACGAACAGCCCGCCGCCTAGGATTCCGAGAGTGAGAAGGGAAAGGAATAGCAGGGACTCCGGCGGCCTCTTGCCAAGAACTGCCCGGAGGAAGGCGATGAGCAGGAGAAATCCGCCTTGGGCCATAAGAAGGTCGCTTCGTCCGGGAGCCCGTCTTTTCCTGCCGAACCACGATCCGAGAGCCAAGCCGGCCATAAAAGCGGCGAGAAGGAGGGAGATTTTCCCGTAGACATACCCGTAAAGGGATTGGAAAGCAATGACTACGACCAGCTCGATGACGATCGTCGTGAAACCCATGGTTCCCAGGGGGACTAAAAAGATTCCGGGGGTCCGCTTCCGGCGAAGCGCCAAGACGAGCAGGAAGACGGCAAAAGCAAGGAGGGGCGCGTCCAGGAGCCAATGGGCGGGGAGCCGGGAGAATGTCCTAAGAAGAGACGCCTCGAGCCCTTTGAATTGGCTGCTCCAAAGAACGGAATAGAAGTAATAACTGACCGGGACAAGGTCCCGGTTGATCCGGGCAGGCCGTTCCCCGACCGTTTTTAGGAAGTATCCAGTCCGGAGGGGACTCAGTCTATAGGTGATGAGCGCGGCATTGATCGAGGTCAATTTAAGGCCCAGATTGGAAATCCTTTTAATGAGTGCTTCGGGATTGAGGGTGAGACCGGCGGTTGAAGCCAGAAAGACGTTTGAGTCTCCGGGCACGATACCGACCTCCGGGAAAACGGTTCGCAGCGTTCCGTAGAGGGAGGCCAGGAACTCCCTCAGGTCGGGGCCGATGTAATTTTCGGAGGAGGGGACGGTGAAGGAAAAAATTCCGCCCATGGAGAGCCTGGATTTTGCCAGCTCGAAGAACTCCCCGGTGTAAAACCTGTTGATCTGGGCGGTCGCCGGCTCGGGCAGGTTGAGAATGATGACATCATAGGCCCTTCGACTTTTTAAAAGGAAGGCCCGGCCGTCATCGAAAAAAATATGGACCCGCTTATCCCCGAGGTCCTTCCTTTCTTTCTCAGGCAGGGCGTCCTCTGCCAAACGGATGATTCCCGGGTCAAGCTCGACGTAGTCTGCTTCGGCCCCCTGATACTTGAGGACCTCGCCAAGGCCGCCGCCCGCGCCGCCGCCGATGAGCAGGACGTTTTTCGCCCCGGGGTTCTGAAGCATGGCAAAATGAACCGTTCCTTCAGCAGAGGCAGGGTCCGGACATGAAAATAGGGGGAGGCCGCTTGAATAAAGGGAGACTTGGCCTCCTGTGCGGATCAACTGCAGCTTCCCGTAGGGAGTGTCGCGGCTCCGGATGAGCTCGAAAGGCCTCCACCAGGCCTTTTGAGAGGGAAAATCGAGGAAGGCGAATACGGTCAGCCCTGCCAAAACGGCCAGAAACCAGGCCGGCCGTTTTTTCTGTTTGAACATGAGGAAGACGACGGCGGCCCCGGCCGCGGCGACGAACGAGGCGCCTTGCCAGTTGGAAACAAAGGGGACCATACCCAAATCGACGATGAGTCCCGCGAGCGCGGCTCCCAAGGATTCAAAAAGGTATACGCTCGGGACGTCCCCCCCGAGCGTCTGGGCGTTGAGGACGAAGAGTCCCCCAAGCGGAAGGCTGGTGAAGAGGCATAACCCCAGGGAGAACAGGAGCGCCGGCCCCATTCCCGTAAGCTCTCCAGGAAGAATTCCTAAAGCAAATCGCGAGAAACGCAGGAGGACAAGGCTTATCGGGAAGAGCAGGATGACGGCATAATAATACCTGTCCAGGGTTCGATCGGATGGCTTGAGGTGCGAGGCAAGCAAGCTTCCCAGACCGCCCCATAAGAGCCAGGAGGCTAAAACGAATCCGAAGGTCAATTCGTTTCCGTGGAAGTGGACAGAGAATTCCCTAATGAGGAAGATTTGGAAAGCGGTAGCCAGAAATCCCAGGAGAATCGGGGGAACGCAGGCCATCAGGTCCAGGTCCCGGGAATGGGGATGCTGCAAAAACCGCATTTCCCATTTTTGATCTCGTTGGCCCGGACCTCATAGCCCGTCCTCCGGATGATGACCTTGCGGCAGTTCGGGCAGAACGTGTTTTCCGCCTCGTGGCCCGGAACGTTGCCTATGTAAACGAAACGCAAGCCCTCACCCAGAGCGGTCTCGCGCGCCTTCTCCAGGGTGGCGATCGGGGTCGGGGGGAGGTTCTTCACAAGGTACATGGGCTGGAAGCGGGAGAAATGGAGGGGAACGTCCGGCCCGGCCTCCTTCCGGAGCCACCGACTCATGTCCCGGATCTCCTCCCTGCTGTCGTTTAGGGTCGGGATAACGAGGTAGACGACTTCTAGCCACACCCCACTTTTCGCGACGGTTCGGATGGCCTCGAGGACCGTATCGA
>CAZJBD010000108.1:0-8533 GCA_964544265.1 uncultured Eubacteriales bacterium | reverse complement strand
CCCAACAACCCGCCGGGTCGGCTGAAATGCAAGCGGACCGCAAGCTTGTTGAAAAACTCATCTATGAGCAAAAATTCGAAGCCGCGGCCAGGGAAGCCGCCCGCATACGCGAAAAAGCCCGGGGCCGGGGCGACGAGAAAACATGGACCTGGGCATTGATCAAGGAAGTCCAGCTCCGGACGGCCCTCCATGGCTACGAAACCGCCGTCCGCTTTCTCAAGGAAGAGTCCTGGCCCAAAGATCCCGTCCTCCGGGACATGGTCGAACTCTTCTTCGCCCAGTCGCTGCTGATCTACCATTCCTCGTATTCCTGGGAGATCAACCGGCGCGAGAGAGTCGAGGCGAAAGGGCCGATCGACCTCAAGGCATGGACCAAGGATCAGATCTTCCAGGAAGCCTGGAACTCCTTGATGAAGGTCTGGAAGGATAGGGACCACCTGGAGGATCTCAAGGCCAAGGATTTTCCAGACTTCTGGAATCCGGGCGATTATCCCGTCGGGATCCGCGACACGCTAAGGGACGCCGTTGCTTATCTTATGGCTAATATCCTTGCGGATACGGATTTCTGGACACCCCGGGAGTCCAACGAGACTTACCTCCTGGATCTCGACGCGCTCATGGAACGTCCAGCGGACGAAAAAACGGCCGCAATCGCGCTCCTTGACGCCGCTGTTCATCCTCTCGAACGGCTCTGCGCCCTCCTCGGCGAGCACGAATCCTGGTGCCGGAAGTCTGGCCGAACCGAGGCAGCCCTGGAAGCGCGCCTGGAGCGGCTTCGAGCCCTGAACGAGTCTTTCAGGCAGGAGGATGACCGTGCCCGAATCCGGAAGAGCCTGGCTGATTCTCTGGATCGTTTTCGTTCCTACCCTTGGTGGGCTTGGGGCCAGGCCCTTCTCGCGGAGTTTACGCGCGAGGCGGATTCTCCCGACGCCCTTGTCCAGGCCCGCAAGTTGGCCCTCCAGGGGGCCGGCGCCTACCCCAATTCCCCGGGCGGACAGCGCTGTCTTCACATCGTCAAGAATATCGAATCGCCCGAATTTTCCATCGAAGCCATGAGGACCGATGCCCCGGGGCGAAGGTCTGTCCGGGCGACGCACCGGAACATGGGCAGCCTCTTTTTCCGGGCTTACCCGGTCGATTTGATGGAGCGGATCCGAACCTCCAAAGATTATAGCCTCTTCCCCGGATGGCGTGAGGCCCAGCAGATCATAGAGAGAAGCCGGCCGGCTGCCGCTTGGTCGATTGTGCTCCCTCCAACTCCCGATTATTGGGAGCATCAAACCTACGCCGACCTTCCTGCCGGATTTAGACCGGGACTCTACCTCGTGGCCGCTTCCGCCCGCGAAGATTTCAGCAAGGAGAACAACCGCATCCAGGGGGTTAACGTCATCGTCGGGGATATCGTTCTGCTCAAGCGCGGCACAAATGAAGGTGACCAGGATGTTCTCGTCCTCTCGGGCGAAACGGGGAAGCCGGTTTCCGAAGTCAGGGTTGATCTTTACGCATACGATTGGCAAAAAGGACACGCCCGAACGAATTCGCTGACCACCGACGCCCAAGGCCGTGTCCATTTCGCGTCCGGAGGAAAGCCTACTCCCTATTTCCTGCTTGCGAGCAAGGGGAACGACATCACCCTGGACCCGGATTACCTTTACCTCTACGGACGTTCCAAGCCTGGGCAAGCCACGGCCGCCCTTATCTACACGGATCGGAGCATCTATCGTCCCGGGCAGAAACTCTATTGGAAAGTTCTTTCCTACCAAGGACGGACTGACCTGGGCCGGCTCCTCCCGGCCGCGAACGCCTCGACCTCGGTCTGGCTCGAAGACATTAACGGCGAGCGAGTGGCCGAGGCCACGAAAACGACCAACTCCTTCGGGACGGCAAGCGGCGAATTCGTCATCCCGGCCGCTGGACGGCCCCTCGGCGCCTGGCGTCTTCGGTCTTCCCCAAACGGACTTTCACAAATCCGGGTTGAGGAGTATAAACGGCCGACCTTCGAAGTCGCCATCAAGGACCCGGACAAGCCCCTTCGCCTAAACCGTCCAGCTGTTCTCAAAAGTGAGGCCCGCTACTATTTTGGACTTCCCGTCTCTTCCGGCCAGGTCGTCTGGCAGGTCAAGCGTGAGCCGGTCTATCCCCGGTGGTGGTGGCGGACTGACGGAGACCAAGGCCAGATCGTCTCGGGAGGGAGAGGCCGGCTCAAGGAGGATGGCAGTTTCGAGATGAACTTCACTCCGGCGGCCGACGAACGGAAGGCCAAGCCCGATTCCGGCCTATCCTACCGCTATACGCTTTCCGTGGACATAACCGACGAAGGCGGCGAAACCCGTTCGGCTTCCCGCTCTTTCCGGCTGGGTTTCGTCAACATCGAGGCGAGCCTCGTCGCCGACAGCGGATTCTTCCGAAAGGGCACGGAATGTTCCTTTACGATCAACCGCGTCGACCTCAACGGCGTGCCGAAACCGGGAAGGGGAACGTGGCGAATCGTCAGGCTCATTCAGCCGAAAACGACTCTCCTCCCCTCCGAGCAGCCGCTTCCGGAATCACCCAACGGCGGGAAACCGAAAGCGTACCAAACCCCCGGCGACCTCTTGCGTCCCCGCTGGGAGCAGGCCCCTCCCCCTGAGACCATTCTTCGCCTGTGGAAGGAGGGCGCCGAAGCGGCCGGGGGGCCGGCAGAACACGGTGCGAACGGCGCGGCCAAGGTAAAGGTGGGGGCTTTGGACCCTGGGGCCTATCGGCTTCTTTACGAAACTCAGGACGATTTCGGAGCGGCCTCAAAGGACAGCCTTGATTTCCTGGTCGCGGGCGAAAGGGCGGCCGCGGAACTGCCCTTGGTCCTCAGCGCCGAGCGGGCATCCGTCCAGGTGGGAGGAACCGCCCGCCTCCTCATCCACAGCGGCTGGTCGAATCAGCCCCTCCTCTTCGAGACCTTCAAAGGCGGCGAAGTCTGGGATAGCCGCTGGCTCGACTGCGAGGCAGATGGCGGTGTCCTGGAGATCCCGGTCATGGAGGAACTCCGAGGCGGCTTCGGGGCCCGGCTCTCAACTCTCAAAGACCATCAATTCATCAGCCAAGAAGCCCAGGTCTTCGTCCCCTGGGACAACAAACTTCTCGATATCGCGTTTTCATCATTCCGGAATAAGCTCTCGCCGGGGGGCCGGGAGACCTGGCGGGTCACCGTAAAAACGCCAGGAGGCAGGCCTGCCGTCCAGGGCGCGGCAGAAATTTTGGCCTACATGTACGACCGCAGCCTTGACCTTTTCGCGCCCTATAATCCGCCTCGTGTCGCGAACCTCTATCCGTGGCGGGCGCGAACGATCGCCTGGGACGCCGCGCTCGGCACGGCAATCCAGGCGTTCCTCGAGGACTACGGACTTACGGAAATCCCTCCCTATCCTGTTTTCCAACCGGACTATCTCCTGGCGCTCGGCGGCTACGGAATCGGCGGGCCGGGCGGACGCCGGTTCGCCCCGGCCAAGAGCGTTGAGGGCAGAGTTGTCGGCGGAGTCGCCCCGTCGCCTGAGTCCAGTATGAAAGAAATCAGGCAAGAAGTCCCGACGGAAGAGATGGCGGACAAGGCCGTTGAGAAAGAAAAAAAGCCCGCCGAAGCTCCCGCCGGCGCAGAGCAAATCCCGATGCGCTCCAGCTTCGCTGAGACGGCCTTCTGGCAGCCCCACCTTCTCACCGGGCCTGACGGGAGCGCGGCCATAGAATTTACCGTCCCCGATTCCGTCACCAGCTGGCGTGTCTTTATCCACGCGGTAACAAAGGACCTCATGGGCGGAAGCCTCGAAAATGAGGCCCGCACTATCAAGGAGCTCATGGTCCGGCCCTACCTGCCACTGTTCTTCCGGGAGGGCGACCGGGCCGAACTCAAGGTCATGATCAATAATGCCGGCGAAACGGAGCTCAGCGGGAGCGTTGCGCTCGAGGTCTTTGATCCCGCGACGAACGAGAACCTGGGGCCCGCGTTCGGTCTGCCCGAGGCCGTTTCTGCCCGGCCGTTCACCGTTAAGCCCGGAGGCGGCACGGCGGTCGTCTTCACCCTCGCTGCGCCGGCCCGGGTCGGCACAGTCGCCTTCAAGGTTACGGCTAAAGCCGGGGGATTGACTGACGGCGAATCGCGGCCGCTCCCGGTCCTGCCGGGAAGGATGCACCTCGTCCAGTCCCGGTTCGCAACGCTCAAGGAAGGACAGACACGAGAGCTCGCTTTCTCTGACCTGGCGAGTGACGACGATCCCAGCCGTATCCATGAACAACTCCTGGTTACTATCGACGCCCAGCTCTTCTACGGCCTCCTCGAGGCCCTCCCCTACCTCGTCAACTATCCTTACGAATGCACGGAGCAAACCCTCAACCGGTTCCTATCCACAGGCATCCTGACGGGCCTCTACGATAAATACCCCCAGGTCGCGCGCATGGCCGAAGCCTTGAGCAAGCGGGAAACGGCCTACGAATCATTCGATGCCGCCGACGCCAACCGCAAGATGGCCCTGGAGGAAACCCCCTGGCTGACCATGGGCCGGGGCGGCAAGGACGAAGGGTTCGGTGTGGAAAAAGTCCTCGATCCTCGTGTGGCCAGAGCCCAGCGGGAGACGTCGCTGGCCAAACTCATCAAGGCCCAAACATCACTGGGAGCGTTCCCTTGGTGGCCGGGCGGCCCGCCGTCCCCATACATGACGCTTTACATCGTCCACGGCTTCTCCAAGGCCCTGGAGTTCCGGGTCGCCGTCCCCAAGGATCCGGTCGTGCGCGCGTTCGCCTATCTCCATCAGCATTACCTGGATGAGATCGTGGAAGCTCTCATGGCCCTGGATGTCGGATGGGAATTCGTCACCTTCTTGAACTATGCGCTCAGCAACTTCCCTGATGCGTCTTGGACTGGCGGAGTCTTCACGGACGCCGAGCGGACACGAATGCTCGATTTCTCTTTCCGCCATTGGAAAGCACACTCGCCCTACCTCAAGGGATTCTTGGCGCTCACCCTTAAACGGGCGGGGCGACCTAAAGACGCAACCCTCGTTTGGGACAGCGTCATGGATTCAGCCAAAACGACCGTGCACGAAGGGACATCGTGGGCGCCCGAGGATAGAGGCTGGCTGTGGTATAACGATGCGATCGAAACCCACGCCTTCGCCCTTCGGACGCTCATGGAACTCAATCCTGAGGATGCGCGGTCCGAAGGCCTCGTCCAATGGCTCTTCCTCAATAAGAAGCTCAATCACTGGAAATCCACCCGGGCGACGGCTGAGGTTATCTACTCCGTAGCTTATTTCCTGAAGACGACGGGAGCTCTGGGGGTCCGGGAATCGGTCCTCGTTGACGCCTGCCATACCCAGACGACCTTCCTGTTCGAGCCTGACAAGTATACGGGGAAGAAAAACCAGGTTCTCATTTTGGGCGATAAGATAGGGCCGGACTGCGCCACGGTCCGCGTCCGGAAGGAGGGGAAAGGAATGGCTTTCGCCTCGGCGACCTGGCATTTCAGCACGGAGAGGTTGCCCGAAAAGGGAGAGGACGACCTCTTCGGGATCGAGCGGACCTACTTCCGTCGGCTGAAGAGAGGCGATGAGGTCGTGTTGAAGCCCCTGGCCGATGGGGAGCCCTTGGCCGTTGGGGACGAACTCGAAGTCCAACTCTCCATACGGGCCCGCCACCCGGCGGAATATGTCCATCTGCGCGACCCGCGGCCGTCCGGCTGTGAGCCGGCGACCCTCACGTCGGGCACCAAGTGGGACCTGGGTCTCGTACGCTATGAGGAAATCCGCGACAGCGGGACGAACTTCTTCATGGAAGGACTACCCCAGGGCGAATACACGCTTAAGTACAGGCTTCGCTGCGCCATGGCCGGGGCCTTCAAGGTCTCACCCGCAACACTCCAGTCCATGTACGCTCCGGAGTTCGCAGCCTATTCGGCCGGACACGTGGTGACGATAAGACCGGAATAAGCATCTCTGCATTGATATCGATGGATGGCTTTGAGATAATAAGGCGATCCAGACGGCCTGGAACGAAAAACCCGCGCCGTTCTTTTTGGAGGAGAAAAAGATGAAAAAGGTTCTTGTTTTTCTTCTGCTTCTGTCCATTCCCATAGTTTCCCAGGCCCAGAGCGTTAAGCTCGTCGGCGGCATCAACCTGGCCGACTTCCGATCGGTGAGCGGATCCTATCCTGAGAATCCGAAATCCAACACGAGATTTGCCGCTGGACTCGGGTTTGAATCCGGAGGCGAGAAGGTGTTCTGGGAAGTGGACGTCCTCTATTTTCAGAAGGGATGCAGGGCGGAAACCGGCGAAATCCGAGGCAATTTCAATCTAGACGAGATCAGCGTTCCCGTATTATTGAAGCTTAAATTCGCGCCCGAGACCTCGCCTTTTCTTCTGGCCGGAGGCGAGGCGGCCTATGTGATTTCCTATAAAAATACGGAAGGAAATAAAACCGACCTCAAGGAATTCACCAAGAGCTTCGATTACGGGCTTGTTTTCGGCGGGGGGTTGCAGCTCGTCATGGATACCTTCGGCATCAACATAGAAGCCCGATATCATTATGGCCTGGCTGACCTTGGAAAAGAAGGCAGCGACTCACATTTTAAGACTTCGACCCTCGTTTTTACCGCCGGTCTCACATTCTGATTTTTTCAGCCAGATGCCGGCTCATTGCCGAAGGAATCCAGCCAGGAGCCCGGAACGGACGCCAAACGCAGGGTGGGTCTGAGAGTCAATCCTCTCTCAGCCAATCTCGAAGGATCGCCGACTGGAGCGGCGTTGGATCGGCAACGGGCTTGATCTCAAAGCTCCGCACCGATTTCTTTCCCAATGTGACCTCAATCTCGCGGATCTCGCCGCGGCGCGCCAGGAGGATCCGGACCTTATCCCCCGGTTTCTTGGATTCGAGGGCCTGGTCCATCGACCGCCTATCAGCACGGATGCCGTCCAAGGCGAGGATCTCGTCCCGGGCGCTGAGTCCGCCCCGCTGGGCCGGCGAGTTCCATTCGACGCTCGAGATGATGAGATTTCCGTCCTGGGTTTGAGCTTCCGCTCCGAGAAACGCGCCCGAAAGCTCCTTCGGCGCGACGTCGATCTCGAGCCCGGCGAGCGAGAAGTACTCGGGATAATCGATGTCTCTCGTGGAGGAGGCGTAGACATCGAAGATCTCAGGGAGAGGACATCCGGCCGCGTTTTCGCATTCCCGGCGGAACTCCTCGTCGGTGAAGCCCCTCTTCATCTCTTTATAATATTTCCAATAGAGCGTCCGCATGACGTCATCAAGCGATCGCTTGTTTGACGATTCGTTTCGAATCTTGAGATCCAAAAGGAGCCCGAGGGCTGCCCCTTTATCGTAGTAGGAAATCGTCGTATTGGCGCGGTTCTCGCCGCGGATGAAAAAATTGATCCAAGTGTCGAAGCTGGATGCCGTCGCCGATTGGACAAGACGCCCAGGGACGTTCTCGTATCTTGCGATATACGAACGGGCCCGCTCGAAGAACTCGTCCCGGGTCATGAGTCCGGCCCGCCTGAGGATGATGTCCTCGTAGTACACGCTGATCCCTTCCGACACCCAAAGCATATTCGTATAGTTTTCCCTGTCGTAATCGAACGGTCCCAAGGCGATCGGCCGGATCCGCTTGACATTGTAAAGGTGGAAGAACTCGTGGGCGATGAAGCTCAGCCCTCCCAAGTAGCCGGAACGGGAGTCCAGGCCGGATCCGCTGAAGAAGGCCGATACAGAATTCATGTGCTCGATGCCCCCGACCCCCCCGTCCATGAAGATGAACGTGTAATGAGTGTAGGGGATCTCGCCTATGAGACGCGCGGCCCCCTCGACGATTTTCGCAAGGTCGGACTTAAACCGGTCCCGGTCGACCGTTCCCAGGTTCTCGGCAGCGATCATATGAGGGATTCCCTTGACTTCGAAGGTCAGGATTTCCTGGTTGCCCATGAGGACCGGGCAATCATAAAGGACGTCGAAGTTCGGGGCGAAAAATGTGTTCGGCCGGTCCTTGACGGGGTCCAGCCCGGTCGAGATCTTGCTCCATTCTTTATAGGGTTCAAAACTGACCGTCACGGGATGCTCCAAGCCGCCGGCAACGTGCATGAAGATTCCGGTCGGCGATATGAAGCCCCGGCCGTCGTCCAGGAAGCTCTCCGCGATGGACCTCTCGAAAGCGTAAACGTCGTAACTCACCCTGATGGCGGCCGCTTTGCCGGACATGACCCGCCACGTGTTCTTCGCGGTCTTTTCCCAAGCCAGCCCGTTCCCCGCTCCGTCCTCGGCCCGGAAGTTCACGACGTTTCGGGCCGAATTCAGTATCCAGTAATAGCCGGGCGTCCAGGAAGGCATTTTGAAGTCCTGGGTTCCACCCTTCAGCCCTTCGCACAGGAAGACGACATGGTAATAATGGGTCGTCGGCTGGTCCATGGACACCGTGAATGCCATGGTCCTTTTAAGCGGCTTGCTTGCAGCAAAGGACGCGACGGCCAACAACACGGTCGATAACAGGATCATACGTGACGCACTTTTCATCTCAAT
>CAZJBD010000107.1:0-8578 GCA_964544265.1 uncultured Eubacteriales bacterium | reverse complement strand
TGCGATATTCGACCTGAAGAAAGAAGTCGACCGGTTCGGCCGGGGGCGAGAATCCGCCCGGCTCCGAGCTCAATCCTAGATAATCGGGCAGGGTGAAAATCCCCTCGTTACGGATGAAATCCATGAACTCCTTGACCGCTTCCCGGCGGCGCTGATGATATTCCTCGGCGCTCGCGGCCATCGTCAGCTTGGGCAGCCTGCTGTTACGATTCTCTTCAAGCTTAAGAAAAGCCCAGGAGCGCTGGAGTTCCCTCTGGAGGATCGTCACCTGCTCTTCCCAAGTATAAGGGACGAGGTGGACGTTCTTCATGTACCAGTCATAATTTTCTATTCCAATTCCCGACGGCGCCGACATGGTCTTGTACTTTTTCTCGAGCCAGCCGCGAAAGTCATCCACGGCCGCCTTGGCCTTTTCAGCGTCAGCGACCAAGTCTGGATGGTGTTTAGCCAAGGTTTTGGTCAGGTTCCCGAGGACTGCACTTTCATCCTTTTTTACCTGGATCCCCAGGAAGAACAGATTCTTGGCATCCTCGACGAGGTTGATCTTCGCCATTTCCAGGATCCTGGGGATGGCATGAAGTTTAGCCCGGAATGATGGAACGTCTTTTTCAGGCAGGGGGAAAGAATATGTGAACAGGAGAAGAGTCCCATAGAGTTCCGGCCCTTCCCGAGCCGGCACGTCGGGAGGGAAATCCTGGACGACGGTATAGAAGGCGGCGTTTCGCGACCAAGGCCGCAGGACCCGGTGGTCAAACTCGAGGCCGTTCATTTCGGCCCGCATGATCTCATAATCCGCCCGTTGCGACAGCGTCCAGCCGGAAGGATCGATAGACGCCAACCGGCCGCGCCATTTTCCCAAGCCCGCAAATTGCTCCTTCATGGCAATCGCCGAGTAATCGGGGACCCCGTAGATCACTTTCGGCTTCACGAATTCGCGCCATTCCTTGAAGAGCGAAACCAAGTCATCATAGTTCGTGCTCTTAGCCGCCATGACGCCGGCCTTGCTCTCGGATGAAGGCCCACTCGGAGCCTTGGGAGAACAAGAGACGAAAATAATCAAGGCCAGAAAAACGGCTGATAAAAAAAATCCTCTTCGTTTATTCATAAATACCTCCGCCACTTCCGCCGCCCCGGAAACGAGTCCTTTTTAGCACCGATGGGGATGTCAAATCAATAAGAAACCCAATGGCCGTCCCCTTGAAGCCGCCGCCGGCTTGTGTTAATTTATAGTAATCCATAAGTTACGGGAGGAGTCAATCATGACCGAGAAAACCGATATTCAGAAGCCGGCCGGAAAGCTCGGGGTCATGACCGTCGGCATGGGGGCCGTAGCGACGACCTTCATCGCCGGCGTCATGTCCATCCGGAAGGGCCTCTCCAAGCCCATCGGCTCGCTGACCCAGATGGGATCGATCCGCCTGGGGAAACGAACGGAAAAGAGGAATCCCCTGATCAAGGACTTCGTCGAGCTGGCCGGCCTCGACAATCTCGTCTTCGGCGGCTGGGATATCTTCCCCGACAGCGCTTATGAGGCGGCCGTCAAGGCGGGAGTTCTGCGCCGCGAGCATCTCAAGCCGGTCCAAACGGAGATGGAGGCCCTCAAGCCCTGGCCCGCCGTTTTCAACCAGCACTACGTAAAGAAACTCACCGGGGACAACGTCAAAAAGGCCAAGACGAAGTACGAGTATGCCCGCCTCCTCATGGATGACATCCGGAACTTTAAGAAGGCCAACAAGCTTAACCGCATGGTCATGATCTGGTGCGCCTCGACCGAGATCTTTCTCAAGAGAGAGCCCGTTCACGAGACGATCCAAACGTTTGAAAAGGCGATGAAGGAAAACCACCCGTCCATCGCTCCAAGCATGATCTACGCCTACGCCGCCCTTCAATCAGGAATCCCCTTCGCCAACGGAGCGCCGAACCTGACCGTAGATATCCCGGCCATGTGGCAGCTCGCCCGGGAAAAGGGGGTGCCCATCTGCGGCAAGGACTTCAAGACCGGGCAGACCTTGATGAAGACCATCCTCGCCCCCGGGTTCAAGGCCCGGCTCCTGGGGCTTAACGGCTGGTTCTCGACCAACATCCTCGGCAACCGCGACGGCGAGGTCCTCGACGATCCCGAGTCCTTCAAGACGAAGGAAGAGAGCAAGCTGAGTGTCCTCGAGTACATCCTCCAGCCGGCGGTCTACCCCGACCTATACAGCAAATACACCCACAAGGTCCGGATCAATTATTACCCGCCCCGGGGGGACAATAAGGAAGGCTGGGACAACATCGACATTTTCGGCTGGATGGGATACCCCATGCAGATCAAGGTCGATTTTCTCTGCCGGGACAGCATCCTGGCCGCGCCCATCGTTCTCGACCTTGTCCTGTTTATGGACTTAGCCAAGCGAGCCGGGATGAAGGGAATCCAGGAGTGGCTGTCCTTCTATTTCAAGAGCCCGATGTGCGCGCCCGAGCTTTACCCGGAGCACGACCTGTTCATCCAGCTTATGAAACTGAAGAACACGCTCCGCCACCTCAAGGGCGAGGAGCTTATCACCCACCTGGGATTGGAATACTACGACTGAGGAAACAGTAGGGGTCAAACCTACTCTTTTGACAAAACCATATAGCAAGGCCTCATCCTGTCAAAAGAGTAGGTTTGACCCCTACTTTTTTAAAACGGCCTTGCTGATCTGAATATCCTGGACGGCCACACCCGTCAGGTCGGCCACCGTGATCTCATCCTTGGACGCACGCCGGAGGCCGGGATTCATGATGACGTTTCCCAGTTCGACGAGGCGCTCTTTGGTGATCGCCCCGGCCCGCATGGCCCTGAAGGCTTCGCCCCGTTGGAGCGACTGGCTGAGGCTGTCCACGACGATCCTGTCGGCCCGAGCAAGGATCAAGGGGTCGAGCTCCTGTTTTTCGGCCGTGTCCGAGCCCATGGCCGTGATGTGGGTCCCCGGGCGGATCTGCTCTGCCAGAAGAAGCGGCTTCGTCGAGGGCGTACAGGTAACGATGACGTTGCACGAAGCGGCCACATCGCCGGGATCGAACGTTGTCGTGATCCGGAAGCCAAGAGGTTCCATATCCTGCCGGTAGGCATTCAGTTCGGCTCCATTCAGGCCCCAGACCATGACGTCCGAAAATTTCCGGACACGCCTGAGGTACTCGAGCTGCAGCCGGCCCTGCACGCCCGCCCCGAGGATCCCGGCCCGGACGACCTTCTGAGGCGCAAGGTACTTAGCGACGACGGCCCCGGCAGCCGCTGTCCGGACGTTGGTAAGATGGCCTTCATCGAGAAGGATGGCCATCGGCTCCCCCGTCCCCTGCTTAAAAAGGAGCATCATCCCGTTGGATAAGTAGCTCCCGGGCCGCTCGCTTCTTATGAACCCCGAGGCGACCTTGATGACGTAATAGTCGTCGCCCTTGATGTAGCCGTATTTGATATGGACGTCACCCGGGGGGTCTTCAAAGATCATCTCTCCGATGGGCGGCACGACGACTTCGCCCCTCGAATAGGCGCAGAATCCTTCCTCGATCAGAGGGATGGGATCGATCTCCCGTAGCGCGTCCTTGATCTCGCCGAGCGAAACTACGGCTGTCATTGTTTCTTTCCCTCGACCATGAATCCCAACTGTTCCATGCAGGCAAGGGCCTTTTCCAGGTCCTTCGTTTTAACCAGAATGTGGTCGGTCGAATAGGCGGATAAGGCGCAGATGCTGATGCCTGCTCTGGCCAGGGCGCCGGAGACGCGGGCCAGGAAGCCGATGAGCCCGAACGGGAGGATCATGTCGAACGTGATGATCTTCCAGCCCGCGTCGACGGCCAGAAGGTCCGCGGGCTTGAGCCTGGATTCGTCGACGAGGCAGGTGATCTCCTTCTTGTCGCGGATAACGGCGACCGCCCGGCGGCACGGCCGTTGGGCCTTGACCATAGCATAGGTCCCTTCCCAGACATAGACCTTTCCGTTCTTCAAGAAGTTACCGAGATTTAGCTTGTTTGCCATCTTTCCATTCCTTCTGCAATCGGCATCATTTTAGCGGATGTTAAGAAAGGGGTCAAACCTACTCTTTTGACGAAATCACTCGTCTCAGCCTTGTTCTGTCAAAAGAGTAGGTTTGACCCCTACTTACTTGATTTTTGAGGTCGTTGGTTCTATGATTTGGGTTTCTTTATTTGAGGTCTAAGCATGACGACGAATCGTCCAAGCGAAAAAACGTTCCGGTTCCTGCCGAGAATCGTAACCCTCCCGACGCTTCACATTTTTGATAAAGTTTCGATCTTCTTCGTCAAACTCCACACCCATCCCAATACACTGACCTACCTCGGCTTCGCTGCGGGATTCGGCGTCGGGCTGTTTTACTTCCTGGAGAAGCCCTTTTGGGCCATGGTCCTCATCTTTCTCTGCGGGGTCTTCGACATCCTGGACGGCAAGGTCGCCGTGCGCTCAAACCGGAAAAGCATGTTCGGAGCGATCCTGGACTCGAGCTTCGATCGCTACACGGAATTCTTTATGTACGTGGGCCTCGCCTATCATTTCCGCGCCCATTGGGCCCTCTGGCTGACCTTCGCCGCCTTCTTGGGCTCGATGATGGTCAGCTACACGCGGGCCCGCGCCGAAGGGCTCGGTATCGACTGCCGGGTGGGAATCATGCAGAGGGCCGAGCGACTCGTCCTCCTCTTCGGAGGAACGTTCATCGGCCTCATTTTCAAGATCTTCGACCCCGCCATGACCGTTGTCCTGGCCTTCATCGCCCTGGCCTCCAACATCACGGCCGTCCAGAGGCTTGCCTACGTTAGGAGATACGAGAAGCGGAAGACCGAAGGCCAGTAGCCTTTATTTTTATCTTTTTTTCCGCCGAACCCAGCCAGGAATCTCGACCTGCCGGGCCCGGGCTACGGCCAGGGCTTCGGGAGCGACGTCCTTGGTGATCGTAGACCCGGCAGCCACGTAAGCTTTCTTTCCGACCTTGACCGGGGCGATAAGCTCGGTCCCCGATCCGATGAACACCCCGTCCTCTATGGTCGTCCGGTTCTTCCGGACCCCGTCGTAGTTGCAGGTGATCGTCCCGGCGCCGATGTTGACACCCTCTCCAACCTCGCTGTCGCCGACATAGCTCAGGTGGAGCGCCTTGGACCGGGGGCCGAAGACCGTATTCTTCATCTCGACGAAATTCCCGACGCGGGCCCCATCCCGGACCACGGTTTTGGGCCTGAGCCGGGAGAAGGGCCCCGCCTGCGTATCGTCCTGGAGAACGCAATCTTCGATGTCGGTCGAGCCCAATATTTTCACCCGGTTCCCGATCCTGGAGTTCCGGATATGGACAAAGGGATGGACGCGGCAGCCTTTCCCTATCCGGGAATCCCCTTCGATGACGACGGAGGGATAGATGACCGTCTCTTCGCCCACCCGAACATCGAGATCGATCCAGGTTGAGGCGGGGTCCAAAAAAGTAACGCCCTTGAGGGCTAGGGCGCGGATCTTCCGGACGTGAAGCATGGCCGCGGCGAGGGCCAGGTCGTAGCGCGTCTCGACCTCAAAAAGCTCCCAGGATTTCCGGGCCAGGCATATTCCGGACTTGCCGCTGCGGTCGAGAAGGCCTATAGCGTCGCCTAACGGGAAAGGGCCTCCGACTCGACGGCGAATTTTACCCAATGCCCGAAGGAGGTCCCGGACCTTGAATGCGTAGACGGCGCCTGATAGACTCCCAAGGGGGATATCAAACGGGGTTCCCGGCGCGCACAACACGGTCTCCAAGTGTCCTCGTTTTCTGTGAGTCGCGAGGAGAGTTTTCAGTGTGGGACCGGTGAGCAAGGGCAGGTTGGACTGGATGACGAGGACGTCTCTTTGCATTTCGGTCATCAGGGCTCGCCTCGCGGCAAAAACGGCCCCTCCCGTCCCCAGGTCTTCCTTCTGCCGGATGAGTTCAACGCCCGTGCCCGTCAAGGAGTGCGTGAACTCCTCCCCCCAATCTCCCACAATCGCCAACGTCCGGGAGGGCTTCAAGGCTCGGACGGCGTCCAGAACGAGCGCCGCCATGGATTTGCCAAGAATAGAATGAAGGGCCTTAGGCGTACTTGATTTAAATCGGGAACCTTTCCCGCCGGCCAGGATGAGGACGACAGGCTTCATGTTCATGATAGGCGGGTGATGATCTTAAACCTCTTGTCCTCCCAGAGGGGCGAGAAATCGGACTCGTTCTGGGCCAGGACGGCAAAGTGCTTGTCTTTCTGGATGGCCTTTTTCAGGGAATCCAGGCAATCGTCAGCCTGTCCCAGCTGGCAGCGAACGTCTGAGATAAGGTAATGGACCTTTCCTTCTTCGGTCTTGAACTCCAAGGCCTTTTCCAGGAGTTTGAGGGCCCCGTCAAGGTCCCCAGAATTCACCTTATAAACGGCATAATAAAAATAATCCTCGAACGTTTTGAGGTGGACGGTCTCTTTCTTGGGCCGCTTAGTGGCGATGGTTAGATAGATCCGGGCCCGGTCAACCAGCTCGCGTTCGTCTTCGTATTTTTCAATGAAAGACTTGAGGCCAGCGATAGCGTTTTCCATGTCTCCTTTATGGAAATCCTTCATGGCCTGGCCGAATACGGTCAGGGCCTTCTGGTATTCGTCCTTTTTTTGCTTCTGTTCACTCACTGGCAACTCCGTGAAAAACCTGCATCTCTATTTTTTGGGATTCATCTTACACTATCTCGACGGACTTGACAAGCAGAGTTACGACCTGCTCCGGGCATCGTCCCTGTGCCATTGTCTATATCACACGAAAAAAGATGCTCCCTATGACTTCTAAACCGTCTCTAGGATTTATAATCGGACAGGCCGAATCGTCGGTTATTCCTGATATTCCCCGTATTCCGGGCGATCGACGAGAAACTTGACGGCCTCTAGGTGGAGCCCGTGCCCTGCCTTCCGGGCCACGAACCGTCCCAAGACTGGGCATCCGAGGAGGTAGAGGTCGCCCACGAGGTCCAGGACCTTGTGGCGGACGAACTCATCGGGAAAACGAAGGGGGCCGTTCAGGACCTTTTCATCGTCCAGGATAAGGGCGTTCTCCAACGATCCGCCCAGGGCCAAGCCCCGCCTCCGGAGTTCGGGCACGTCCTTAAGGAAGCCGAAGGTCCGGGCCGGGGCGATCCCCGAGCGGAACGTTCTTTGCGTCACCTTTATATCGATTTCCTGCTTGCCGACGGCCGGATGATCAAAATCGATGAAATAAGAGACCCGAAATCCCCGGTCCGGCAGAACCTCGAGTGAGGTTCCGCCGGCCTTGAGGGCAAAACGTTTGCGCACCTTGAGAATTCTCTTGCCGGGGCCGATTGGGCGGGACCCAGCCCCGGCCAGGGCTTCCGCGAAAGGTAGGGCGCTCCCGTCGAGGATCGGGACCTCCCCGCCGTTGACCTCGATGAGGAGGCTGTCCACCCCAAAGCAGGAAAGAGAGGCCAGGAGGTGTTCAACGGTCTGGATCCGGCAGTCTCCAGAGACCAGGTAGGAACAGTTCCTGGCGCCCGTGGCCCTAGGATCAAGAACGATCTCGAGGCCGCCCATGTCGGTCCTCCGGAAGACGATCTGCCCTGACTCCGAAGGCTTCAGGACAAGGTCCACGGCCTTGCCTGAATGGACCCCGATCCCCCTGAAGCTCAGTGCCTTCCCGATCGTTCTTTTTTCCATTCTTCGAGCTCCATGCCTGGGAGCCTATTCTAGTCCATCGCCAAGGATTATGGAAGGATGGAATAGACCGTATTTCGTCCTTATGCTAAAATAATCAGGTGAAAAAGTATTACGAAACCATCCTGAAGAAAGTCTACGAGCACCAGCTATCCCCTGAAGAGGCCATCGAACGCCTCAAGGATTACCACTACCAAGACCTCGAATTCGCCAAGGTTGACCACCACCGGGAACTCAGAAAAGGAGTGCCGGAAATCATCTACGGGCTGGGCAAGACGGGCCCCCAGATCCTTAAGATCTCCCGGGAGATTATACGGAAGGGCGGGAACCTGCTTATCACCCGGATTGAACCGGACGTCTATCGAGGACTCAAGGGCAAGATCCCCGGGGCCGTCTATAATCCCGCCGCCAGGACGATCACCATGAAGCAAAAGGAGGCCGTCCGCGGCAAGGGAAAAATCGTGGTCACAACTGCGGGGACATCGGACATCCCCGTTGCCGAGGAAGCCTTCGTTACCTGCGACATCCTGGGGAACGAAACCGAGCGAATCTATGACGTCGGCGTCGCCGGCCTTCACCGGCTGCTCGGAGAGTACGACAGGATTAAGCAGGCTCGGGTGGTTATCGCCGTCGCCGGAATGGAAGGGGCACTTCCGAGTGTCGTGGCCGGCCTGGTTAGCGTCCCTGTTATCGCCGTTCCTACCAGCGTCGGCTACGGGGCCAGCTTTAAGGGCTTGGCTGCCCTCCTGGCCATGCTCAATTCTTGCCCTGGCGGGGTCGCCGTGGTCAATATAGATAACGGCTTCGGGGCTGCCCTCCTGGCCAGCTCAATCAACCACCTATAGGCCGGCCGCACGTCCCGGAAGATTGACAAGTTGAGGATCAGTCCCTATATTATAGAGAGGGAATATATATC
>CAZJBD010000106.1:5412-8599 GCA_964544265.1 uncultured Eubacteriales bacterium | reverse complement strand
TCATTCCGGTCGGCATTCTGGAAAAGCACGGCCCCCATCTCCCCCTGGGCACCGACCTTCTCGACTGCCGGGAGCTTTCTCTCCGGGCGGCGGCAAAGGAATATACGATCGTCTTCCCGTCCTACTATTTCGGCCAGATTTTCGAGGCTAAGCACCAGCCGGGAACGGTCGCTTACAGCGTTCATCTCATGCTGGACCTTCTCCAGGAAACCTGTGACGAACTCGCCCGCAACGGCATTAAAAAGATCATCCTGGTCAATGGCCACGGCGGAAACGAGCAATTCCTCCAGTATTTCTGTCAGGCCCAGCTGGCCGTGAAAAAAGACTATGCCGTCTACCTCTATGATCCTTCTGACGATACCTCTGTGGCCGAGGCGCTGAAGAAAATGCGCAAGACAACCCTCGACGGTCATGCCGGGGAGGAAGAAACGTCCTCCATGCTTGCCCACCGCCCGGACCTTGTCCACATGGAGCGGGCGAACGACCAGAGCGGAGAGGACCAAAAGAGGCTTGCCGGCCTCAAGCACGCCTATACGGGGATCTGGTGGTACGCCTCCCAACCGAACCATTATAGGGGATACGGCGCTGCCGGGACCAAGGAGATGGGTGAAAAAATGTCTGACCTGGAATCGGCTATCCTGGCCGAGATGATCCGCTCCGTCAAGGCTGATACGAAGACGCTGGAGCTGCAAAAGATGTTCTTCGAGGGTTCTGAAAAGCCCCTTGAAACAAAGCAGAAGCAATAAGAGTATGAAAAAGCTCTATGATCTGGCCAACCTCATTCTCCTGGTCCTCATCAGCAACACCGTTTATACAGCCTACCCGAAGCTTGGGCCGCGTATCCCCGCTCACTTCGATCTCGCGGGGAACCCGGACCGTTGGAGCGGCAAGGAAGGTCTCATTTGGCTCGCGGCGATGGCCTGGGGCTTGACGATTGTTTTTTATCTTCTCGGCCACAATATGCGCCGCTTGAACCGCAACCCCCGGTCCCTCAATATTCCCTATAAAGAGAAATTCTTAAAACTCCCGGAGGAGAAGCAATCGATCTATTGGGAGCTCATCAAGGAATTCCTCGCCGGGCTGACCGCGGGAACCAATCTTCTCTGGTATCTTCTCATTAGGGGGACTCTTCGAATCGTGACAGGGGAGACGGGCACTCTTTCCTTTCAGGCCCTCCTCCCCGGGCTGACGGTCATGATTCTTATGTTCATCGTCTACTTGAAACGCATCTACTCGGTGCCGGGCAAGCTCGTTCGCGGCGAAGAATAAAACGGACCCTCAATAATATCTTCCCAGGAGGGGGTGTCCGACGATAAACCTCCGCAGGGCGAGGTGGTCGAGGAGGCCCTGGCGGCGGAAGATGATTTCTCCTCCGGGTTCCACGATGATCGTATAGGGGAGGGCCCCCTGCCAGTCGGGATCGATCGCCTCGATGAGGGGATAAATCGTCTCGCCGCTGAAGATGTAGTTTTTATTGGAAGCCTGGTTTTTCTTGAGGAACTCAAGCGCTTTGCCCCGTTTCTCCATCTTGTCGGCGCTTATGGAGATGAACTCGAAATCGCGTTCGCGATACATGCGGTCGGTCTTAACAAGCTCGGGGAACTCAGCCGTACAGGGCCCGCACCAGGTGGCCCAGATATTGATGAGCCGGAGCTTGCCCGAAGGATTCGTTAGCTGCGCCTTCACTCCCGCGACATCGATCGGCTCAAGGACTACGGGCAGCATGGCCCATTGGCGATAAAGCTCATTCGTGTATTCGTCCTTCCAAGCCCACTTGATGGAGCACCCGAAGACCTTGGTCGTGGTGATATAGGGCTTCCTGCCGGCCAGCACAGCGTCAAGGGCGTTGCGCAAGTCCTCGGCTTGCCCCGAGCCGGGCTTTTCCTTCTCATCCACCCTGCCGGCATATTGCAGGCGGCGGTCCCCATCGAAGATGAAGACATGAGGCGTGGCGACCGGCCCATAGGCCAGAGCGGCCCTTTGCTCGTCCCCATCGTAGAGATAGGGGAAGGGGAATTTCTTGTCCTTGGCTCGAACCTTCATATCGGCCAGGGTGTCGCCCAGGTCGGTATAACCCATTTCGGCCAGGTTGAGGGTCCTGGGACTGTTGGGCGATATCATAACCATTCCCACGCTTTTGGGCCTATAGTCCTGGAAGACTCGGATGAGCCGGTCCTCGTAGGCCTGGGCCGTGGGACAGTGGTTGCAGCTGAAGACCACGACGAGGCATCTCGCGGACGCGAAATCCTGCAAGCTGTATGTTCTGTCATCGACCCCGACCAGCCTGAAATCCGGGGCCTTCGCTCCGATGGCCAGGGTTACTGGCTCAGCGTGCGTCTCCTGGAACGCCGGAGCAGGCAACCCAAGCGACAAACAAGCTATCAGGGCTAAGGGAATTCGCTTCATCGGACTTTCTCCTGGTTTTCTTTGGCCGCCCATCGAATGGCGCCTTCGAGATGAGCGACGAAGATCGGATCGGCGTAGCTCTCCTCCGTATGTCCCAGGGCTGTCTGGAACGCCCGGCCCCCATCATATTCATGACACCAGACGAGGGGGTGGTCGCCCATCCTCTGTTTGATGCCCGGGAACCACTGGTTATCGTCTACGTCGTAGGATGATTCGTCGATCGAGACCAGCACCCTTGCCTTCTCGCGCGGGTTGCGGTCGAAGGAATACCACTCGTCCTCCCGCGTCCATTCCCTCGGCATCGTCGCCGGGATCGAGAGATGGTCCCGGTCCTCGACGATAAGCCGGCCTCTTTGGCTGGGCGGATGCCCTATGAACTTCGCGCCCACGAGGCCGACAAACCAAGGCGAGTCGTTCTCAGTGATCGTGGCCGAATGGATACCGACAAATCCTTTGCCGGACCGGATAAAGCGAACGAAGGCGTCCTGTTCCTTCTCGTCGAGGACGTTCCCGGTGGTCATCACGAAGATGCAGACGTCGTATTCGGCCAGCTCAGTGTCGGAAAAGACGGCGGCATTCTCGGTCGCGGTCATCCGCCAGTTGTTCTTATCGGCTAGGGCCTTCAAACAGGAGATCCCCGCCGGGATCGAATCATGCCGGAAACCCGCGGTCTTGGAAAAAACCAGAACGTTCATCGGGTGCGCATAAGCGTTCAGGCAACCAACCGTTATCAGGGTCGCGATCATGCCTTTCATGCTTATCAACATACTACAACATAGGA
>CAZJBD010000106.1:0-5312 GCA_964544265.1 uncultured Eubacteriales bacterium | reverse complement strand
CTTTGGGATGATGAGAATTTCTATGCTGCTTTTTGGGTGGAAGAGCCGAACGTCCAAGCCCATATAGCCGAACGGGATTCGTTGATCTGGAATGAGAATGACGTCGAGGTCTTCATCGGCGGTGAGGACTGCTACTACGAATTTGAGATCAACGCCCTGGGCACAGTCTACGAGGTCTTCTACATTTGGCAGGATGCTTATCTCAAAGGCGGCCGCTTCGACAGACACGAGTTTGACCTCCTTGGCCGCAAGGTCGATATCCTCGGCGGGTTCCAGGACGGCTTGAGGCACGGCAAGCACCCGCGCGGCGCCCGCTGGGCGTTCATGGATTGGGACCTCGCAGGGCTCAGGAGCGCAGTCAAGGTCCAGGGCACCCTCAATGACCCTTCCGATGTCGATAAGGGCTGGACCGTCGAATTAGCCTTTCCCTGGAAGGGGATGACCGCCCTCGCAGACCGCCGTTCCCTCCCGCCGCGGCCGGGCGATGTCTGGAGGATGGATTTTTCGCGGTTCGAGCGGTTGGAGTACTGCGGCGTCAAGGCTGAACCCCATCCCGGCTGGGCGCTCAACCGTCATGGCGTCTATGACTCCCACATTCCCGAGTGCTTTTCCTTTGTTGCCTTCTCGGACCGGGACGAGTGAAGGCGTATCAGGCGACTTAGAGGGGGTCCCCCTCCGCCCGGAGCGCTTTTTCACCCAGGGCGAAAGATTGGGCAATAGGCGATCGTCGACGATTTATAAGATAAGCATGCAGTCGCCGTAGGAAAAGAACCGATAGTTTTCCTTGACGGCCTCGCGGTAGGCCCGTTTGATGAGATCGCGGCCGGCGAAGGCCGAAACGAGCATCAAGAGCGTGCTCCGGGGGAGGTGAAAGTTTGTCAAGAGCCTGTCTACGACCTTAAAATTGTATTCGGGGTAAATAAAAAGCGACGTTGAGCTCCGCCCCGGGCTTAGGCCCCCCTCCCGCCAAGCGCTTTCGAGCGTCCGCACGACGGTCGTGCCGACCGCCGTAACCGGCCGGCCCTCGCTCTTTGCGGCCTGGATCGCCAGGGCGACCGAGGGCAAGATCTCAAATCTTTCCTCGAGCATCCGGTGATCCTTAATCCGATCGGCCCTTACCGGTTGAAAGGTCGCGATCCCGACATCGAGGGTGACCGTTTGGACCTTGACGTTCCGACTTTCCATTTCATCCAGGATCGTCTTTGTGAAATGGAGCCCGGCCGTCGGCGCCGCGATCGAGCCCAGCCTGCGCGCGAACACCGTCTGGTATCGTTCGAGGTCTCGAGCCCTCAGCCCCGTCTGGTTTTTCCGCCGCTTGATATAAGGGGGAAGGGGAGCAAAGCCGACCTCATTAAGCCTGGCCAGGACATCCGGGACCTCGAAGCGCAGAACTCTCATTCCTTCGGATCCCTCCCCGGCCACGGTCCCTTCGAAACCGGGACCGAAGACAACCCGGCTTCCCGTCCGCACCCGTTTGGCCGGGCGGCAAAGCACCTCCCATTGGCCCGCGGCCCTTTCCATGACGAATAGGAATTCGGCCTCCTTATCCCCGGTCTGTCCCCAAGCCCTGGCGGGGATAACCTTTGTATCGTTGAGGACAAGGACGTCGCCCGATCGCAGGCATCCGGGGAATTCCCTGAACCGGGCGTGTGTGATTCGCCCATCTTTTCTCTCGACGACCATCATTCGGGACTCGTCGCGATCGTCCAGAGGGTGCTGAGCGATCAGGTTCTTGGGAAGGTCATAATCGAAATCCCGGACTCTGAGGTCCATGCCGCATTCCCAGCGTTCTACTTGTCGCCGAACAATTTTTTCTGGGGCGAAGGACGGGGTTCTTGAGGATATTTGTAGCCCAGGTGCTCATAGGCCTTGGTGGTAAGTTTTCGGCCCCGGGTCGTCCTCTCCAGGAAACCGATGCGCATCAGGAACGGCTCGTAGATGGATTCGATGGTATCTTTTTCCTCATCAATAGCAGCCGCGATCGTGCCGATCCCGACCGGTCCGCCGCCGAAGCTCTCGATGATCGTGGTCAGGATCTTGCGGTCCACATCGTCCAGCCCCAGGGCATCCACTTCCATCATGTCCAGGGCGCGCCGGGCTTCTTTGCCGGTGATGGCCCCGTAGCCCTTGACGTCGACGTAGTCCCTTACCCGGCGCAGAAGCCGATTGGCCACCCGCGGCGTCCCCCTTGACCTCAAGGCGATCTCGTCGGCGCCGTCGTTGTCGATTTTGACCTTGAGCAAGGCCGCCGACCTCAGGATGACCTTCTTAAGGTCCTCGTCCCGATAGTAATCCAGGCGGTGGATGATGCCGAACCGCCCCCGGAGCGGCGCGGTGATTCGTCCGGCCCGGGTCGTCGCGCCGATGAGCGTGAACTTCTTGATCTTGAGCTTGTGGCTCCGGGCGCTCGGTCCCTGGCCGATGACGATGTCCAGGCTGAAGTCCTCCATGGCCGAGTAGAGGATCTCCTCAACCGATGGATGGAGCCGGTGGATCTCGTCGATGAAGAGGACTTCTTTCGTTTGGAGGTTGGTCAGAATCGCCGAGAGGTCGCCCGTCCGTTCGATAACCGGCCCCGTCGTCGGCTTGATGCCGACGCCCATTTCCCTGGCGATAAGGTAGGCCAGGCTCGTCTTGCCCAGTCCCGGAGGGCCGTAAAGGAGGACGTGATCGAGGTGCTCGTCTCTTTTCTTGGCGGCCTCCATGAAGATTCTGAGGTTCGCCTTGATCGTCTCCTGGCCGACGAATTCGTCCAGGGTCCGCGGCCGCAAACTGTCCTCGAAGAGGAGGTCTTCCTTCGTCCTTATGGGGCTCAGCAGGGCAGGCATCATCACACCTTCGCCAATCCGGCCAGGCAGTCCCTGAGCATCTTCTCGAAGCCGGCGTCCTTGCCCGCCGACTCTATGACCTTGTCAACTATCCGCTCGATTTCCTTTCTCCGGAAGCCGAGGTTCATCAAAGCGGAGATGAGGTCCTCTCTCTCCGGCGATCCTTTCGCCTGCAGGACCCTCTCTCTCTTCTCGATTTCGTCCTGGAGTTCCATCGTGATCCGCAAGGCCGTCTTCTTGCCGATCCCGGGGACGAGCGAGATCCGGGCGACATCGGTTCGCCGGATGGCCTCCTCGAGCTCGGCCGGCCCGATCCCCGACAGGATGTTCATGGCCAGCTTCGGTCCGATCCCGGAGATGCCGATGAGTTTGAGGAACGTATCCCGTTCTTCCACCGAGGCGAATCCGAAAAGCGAGAGGGAATTATCGGTCAAGTGGGTATGGATGAAAAGCTCCACCGGACCGTCAACCTCGCCGAGCTTGAAGAAGGTGGAAAGGGGGATGGCCGCGCAGTACCCCACTCCCCCCGTATCGATGACAACCTGGTTGGGTGTCTTCCGTATCAGCTTTCCCTTGAGGTAAGCGATCATCCGAGCGACTCCTCGACTTTCCTGTGAAAGATCCTCGAGTTAAGGTGGCAGATGGCCGCGGCCAGCGCGTCCGAGGCGTCCAGAGGAAGTCCGTCATCCTCGAGGTGGAGGAGGGCCTGGACCATGACCCGGACCTGGCTTTTGTCCGCTTGGCCGTACCCCGTCACGGCCTTCTTGATCTCCAGGGCTGAGTATTCGAATAGCTCCCGCGCCTGCGCCGCCACGGCCACCAGGACTGCGCCGCGGACCTGACCCAGCGATAGGGCAGTTCGAACGTTCTGGGCGTAGAAGGGGTTCTCGATGGCGACTTCGTCGGGCGCGAACGAGACGATGACTTTCTCAAGCTCGGTCCGGATCTCGTTCAGCCTGTTTGGGAAGGAGAGCTTCGGGGACGGCTTGACGGTGCCATAGACGACAGAGATATAATTCGTCCCTTTTTCTTCGATGACGCCGAATCCCGTGGACTGGAGGCTTGGATCGATTCCCAGGACCCTCATTAGGTTTGGCCCTCATTGCTGCGTGAGGCGCTCGACTTCCTTTTCATCGATGTCGAAATTAGCGGCGACCGTTTGGACGTCGTCGTGGTCTTCCAATTCCTCCACGAGCTTCAGGTTCTGCTCAGCCTGTTTGCCTTCGACATGGATGTAGTCCTGGGGGATGTGGCCGACGTTGGAGTCCGCGAACTCAATCCCTGCCGCTTTCACGGCTTCCAGGACCTTCTCGTAGGCGTCGGGTGTCGTGATGATCTCCCAGGTCGTGTCTTCGTCCTTGACGTCCTCCGCGCCGACCGTCAGGGCGATCTCCATAAGCTGCTCTTCGGTGGCCTTAGACTTTTCGATCGATATGTAGCCCTGCCTCTTGAACCGGTAGGCAACGCAGCCTTGTTCACCGATTCGGCCGCCGTTCTTGACGAAAATGTGTCGAACCTCGGAGACGGTGCGGTTTTTGTTGTCGGAAAGGGCCGTAATATAGAGCGCGACGCCGCCCGGCCCGTAGCCTTCGTAGATGACCTCTTCAATCGTGGAGCCCTCGAGCTGGCCCGTGCCCTTCATGATGGCCCGCTTGATGTTGTCGGCCGGCATGTTGACGGCCTTGGCATCCAGAACGGCCTTCCTCAGCCGGGCGTTCGACTCGACGTCCCCCCCGTCACGGGCGGCCATGCTCAACTCGCGGATGATCTTGGTGAAGATCTTGCCGCGCTTGGCATCCGTGGCGGCTTTTTTATGTTTGATGGAAGCCCATTTGGAATGTCCGGACATGGTAAACTCCTCGCTGAATACGGGGAGATTTTAACACAAAATAATATGTTCACGCAACTGAATCAGACGCCGCAGGTGCAGGCACGGCCGTGAAGCCGGTCCTCCGGGCAAGTTGGAACAACCTAAAATACACAAATCCTATAAAACTAGTGTACAAAAGGAATTTTCGTGATATAATTTAAGAAATACGAAATGAGAGAGCGAAGGTGATCAAGAACCAGGGAGCCGCGGGCGCTTCCGCCGATTTCGTCGTTGAGGGGATGTCCTGCGCGTCGTGCGTCGCCCGCATCGAAAAGGCTCTACTCGACTCCCCCGGGGTGCTGCGGGCAACCGTAAACCTGGCGACGGCAAGGGCCCATGTCGAATACCTCCCGAGCGAAACGAACCGGCGCAGCCTCGCGAGGGTCATCGAGTCGGCTGGCTACAGGGTAGCCGAGACCGATATCGGCCCCGGGACGGAGGACACGGAGCGCCTTCTCCGGGAAAAGGATTATCAGGAGCTCCGGACCAAGGTCGTCGCGGGCGCCGTGCTCGGCGCCGTCATCCTCCTGGGCAGTATGCGTCATTGGTTCCCTTGGGTTCCGCCTTTCCTGCAGAACTTTTTCGTCCTCTGGGCGCTGGCCACACCCGTCCAA
>CAZJBD010000105.1:0-8651 GCA_964544265.1 uncultured Eubacteriales bacterium | reverse complement strand
CCTTGTTCTGTTCGTATCCCTGGCCCTGGCCATGCTATTCTTCGAGCGAAAAAAGGTCCGCTGGCTGTGGGGGGCGGGCACGGTGGCGGCACTTGCGGCGCTGGAGCTCACCCTGACCCGAAGCGCCTGGATCGGCCTGGCCGTGGCCCTGTGCGTTCTCGTCTTTCTTTACAAGCCGAAGTTCCTCCTTGCCTTACCTGTGCTTATCGTCATCGTTTTTTTCGCCAGCCCGGCCCCAGTCAAACAAAGGGCCCTCAGCATATTCACCCTGCAGGGTTTCTCGAATAGGATCCGAGTCGAATATTTCGGAGCCGGCCTTAAGATCATCCGTGACTATCCCTTCTTCGGGACGGGACCGGACACGGTGGACATGGTCTTCCAAAATCCTAAATACGGGCTTTCGGAGAACGCCAAGCGCAACGTTCATCTGCACAACACCCCGGTCCAGATCGCGGCCGAGAGGGGGATTCCAGCGCTCCTGGCCTGGCTGGCGTTTGTCGCCTGGACATTCCTTGAACTGGCGAAGCTCGTCAAGTCCCGGGACAAGGGCAAGGAGTCGGCCCGGGAAAGGGATCCGGTCGTCACCCCGCTCGCGGCAGCCGCGCTGGCCGGGCTGGCGGCTTTCTTTGTCAGCGGCCTTTTCGAGTACAACTTCGGCGACTCGGAGGTCATGATCCTCTTCCTGTTCCTGATGACCGTGCCGTTTGCGGCAAGCAGGAATCAGGTCTTGAGATGAAAAAGAAGCTCCTCGTCGCGGTCCTGGCGATCCTCGTCCTCTACCTCGGGTGGCTGGGATTCGAATCGCTCAGCTCACGCCCCTACGTCAACGCCGCTCCCCCCCTGCCCGCCCGGGAGGCCCTCGAGATCGAGGGGGTTTATCACGTCCACACGAAGTTCTCCGATGGCCACTCGTCTATTAATGAGCTGGCCGTCCAAGCCTTGCGCGAGAAACTCGATTTCCTCATTGTGACCGACCACGGCAATCCCAACTTCGAGAGTCTTCGGAGCCAAGGCCGCAAGGAAGGGGTTCTCATCCTGGCCGGGTCAGAACTCAGCGTCAACCGCGGCCATCTCGTTTCTCTCGGCTTTCGGACGCCGGACCGGAACTTCTCCCAGAAGGCCGAAGAGGCTGTTCCCGAAATCCAAGCCCTCGGAGGCTTCGCGATCATCGCCCACCCCTACTCCAAGGTCAAATGGTCGTGGGGCGATATCTCGATTTACTCGGGCCTGGAGATCATCAACGCCGACACGATGTTCCAAAACAACATCGGACGCGTCCTGCCCTATCTGCCTCTCCTTCTTATTCGCTCGCGTCTTCCTCTCATCAAGATGCTCGAGCACCCGGAGATCAACTTGAAGAGATGGGATCAGCGGGCCTCAACGTCCGCCGTCTATGGCTATTTCAGCGCCGACGCCCACCTCTACTACAGGGCCATCTTCTCCCTCCTCCATCTCCATGTCCTGCTTGATAAGCCGCTTGAGGAGGGCTTCGACGCAGCTGCGGACCAGGTCTATGCCGCCCTCAGGAAAGGCCGCTTTTTCAATGCCATCGAGGCGGTAGCCGGGGCCAGGGGGTTCCGGTTCGAGGCTTCGACGGCCGGAGGCGCGGCCTTCAGGATGGGAGATACCATCTCGGCGGGCGAGAGCGCACCCGGGCCCGTTCGGTTTGAGGCGCGGGCGCCGTTCTCTTTCCTGACGGAGATCCACATCGTCCATGATGGACGCACGATCGCTTCCACCCGCGACGACGTCCTGACGGCCGAGGCCCAGGGGCCGGGCGTCTACCGGGTGGAAGTCTTCCTCAAAGAGCGGTCGGCCCTGGCCACCGATATCCCGTGGATCGTTTCCAATCCGATCTTCTTGAGAAAGGACTGAGGCTATGGTGAACGTCGATCCCGCGAGACTCCAGCGCATCGTCCGCAAATTCAAGGACCGGAAGGTTATCGTTCTGGGCGACATCATGCTCGACAAATATCTGTGGGGAAGCGTCTCCCGGATCTCTCCGGAAGCGCCCGTGCCGATCGTCGAGGTCAAGAAAGACAGCCTATGCCTGGGAGGGGCGGGGAATGTCTGCCGGAACCTGGAGAGCCTGGGCGCCGCACCGGTCCTGGTCGGAGTTGTCGGGAGGGACGCGGAGGGCCGATGGATCCGGAGAAACGTTCCGGACGGACGCGGCATCATCCTGGACCCCAGGCGTCCGACGACGGTCAAGACGCGCATCATCGCCCACCACCAGCAGGTCGTCAGAGTCGACCTCGAGAAGAAGAAGGCCGTCCCGGCAGAAATGGAAAAGCGCGTCCTCGACCTCGTCCGGAAAGAGGATTGCGACGGGATCGTCCTTTCAGACTACAACAAGGGGATTCTGACGGCTGCTCTCGTCGGGGGGGTCCTGGAGCACGCCCGGGCAAACGGCATCATGGTTTTCGTCGATCCCAAGGTCGAGAATATCGGGCTGTTCTCGTCGGTGACCCTGATCACGCCGAACCATGTCGAGGCTGAGAAGATCGTCGGCCACGAATGCCGGACCGACGCCCAGATCGAATGGGCGGGGGAGGAGATCCTGTCCCTCGTCCGGAGTCAGTACCTCATTCTGAAGCGGGGCGAACAGGGGCTGTCCGTCTTCGGAACGGGCCTGAAGCCTATCCACATCCCGACCGTTGCCCAGGAAGTGTTCGACGTCACGGGTGCGGGGGACACGGTTGTCGCGACAGCGGCCCTGGCCCTGATGGCCGGGGCGACCATCCTCGAGGCGGCCTGCCTGTCGAACGTAGCGGCTGGAATCGTGGTCGGCAAGATCGGAACCGCGGCCGTGACGCCGGCAGAGCTTATCGCCGCTCTCAATTTGCTATAATAAACATATGTGCGGAGTCGTCGGAGTTTGGGGCAATGATCACGTCGTCCGTGACCTCTATCAGGGCTTGCTGGCCGTCCAACACCGGGGGCAAGACGCGGCGGGCATCATCACTTACGACGGCCGCTTCCACACCAAGAAGGGCAACGGTCTCGTCCGTGACATCTTTACCGTTGAGAATATCCAGCGTCTCAAGGGAACGGCGGGCATTGGCCACACCCGCTACCCCACGGTCGGCGGCGGAGGAGGCGAGGACGCCCAGCCTTTCCAAGTCAACTCCCCCTTCGGCATCATCATGGCCCATAACGGGAACGTCACGAATTACAGGGAACTCAAACAAGAGCTGTGCGAAAAATACCATCGGATCCTCGATTCGGACTGCGATCTCGAAGTCATCCTGAACATCTTCGCCCAGGAACTCGGGGACCAAAAGGTCAGGGACCTCCGGCCTGAGCACGTCTTCAAGGCCGTCGAAGGAGTCTTTAAGAGGGCCAAGGGCAGCTACTCGGTCGTCGCTTACATCGCCGGGGAGGGGCTGCTCGGCTTCCGCGACCCCTTCGGCATCAAGCCGCTGGCCTATGGCGTCCGGAACGACGGCCTGATCCCTTCGTACGCCTTCGCCTCCGAAACAGTTAGCCTAAACCTCATGGACTTCAGCGGCATTAAAACCGTGGAGCCCGGCCAGGTCGTTTTCATCGACAAGAGACGCAAGGTCCATACCCGCCGGATCGCCGGCCGTCGCCATACTCCCTGCCTTTTTGAATGGGTTTACTTCGCCCGGCCGGATTCTGTCCTCGAGAACGCCAATGTCTATAAGGTTCGGGTCAACCTGGGCCGGTTTCTGGCGGCTGAGATCCGGAAGCGCAAACTTCCAATTGACGTCGTCGTGCCGGTGCCCGACTCGGCCCGTGACGCCGCCATCGAGATCGCCCGCCGGCTCAACCTCAAATACAGCGAGGCCCTGGTCAAGAACCGCTACATCGGCCGGACGTTCATCATGCCCGCCGACCAAAAGCGGAAGGACTCCGTACGCCAGAAACTCAATCCGATCGCTTCCGAGGTCAAGGGAAAGCGTGTCCTCCTCGTCGATGACAGCATCGTCCGCGGCAACACGTCCCGGGCCATCATCGAGATGGTCCGGGAGTGCGGGGCCAAGAAAGTCTACCTGGCGTCCTACTCGCCCCCGCTTCGCTATCCGTGCGTTTACGGCATCGACATGCAAACGAAGACGGAGTTCGTGGCCCGGGGCGCGGATGAAGCGACCGTGGCCATGCGGATCGGCGCCGACAAAGTCATCTACCAGAGCCTCGATTCCTTGAAGAAAGCGGTCAGGCTCGAGAACCCGAAACTCAGGGAATTCTGTGCGGCCTGCTTCGACGGCACTTACCCGACCGGCGACGTCTCACCCGAACTCCTCAAGGCCATCGAGGACGAGCGCACCCAAGCCCAGGCGAATCAGCTGGAATTGAACATTTAGGAGACCATCATGTCCGAAGAGATCCTTCAAAGCTCGGACGCCACGTTCGAGCAAGAGGTCCTCAAGTCCGAGCTTCCTGTCCTCGTCGATTTCTGGGCGCCCTGGTGCATGCCCTGCCGGATGATCGCTCCGGCGGTCGAAGAGATCGCCAAGGAATATACCGGGAAACTCAAAGTGGCCAAGGTCAACGTGGACGACAACCCAAAAACGTCCACGTTTTACGGTATCATGAGCATTCCGACCTTGATCGTGTTCAAAGGTGGGGACGTCAAGGAGACGATTATCGGCGTCGTCCCAAAAAAGAAGATCGAGGAGCTCGTCTCGGCGCACCTGACAAAAGAGGGCGGGGTCGGCTCTTGATGCCTACTTCCTCTCGAGTTCTTCGACGCGCGCTTTGAGGCGCTTGAATTCCTTGATGAGATCATAAAGCCTCGGCGCAGCCGCCCAGAACTTCCGCCACTCCTGGATGTCGAGGTGGGGGCTGCCGGAGACCATCGTTCCCGCCGGCACGTCCTTGGTGATACCGGACTTAGCGGCCGCGATGGCTCCGTCGCCGATAGCAACGTGATCGGCAATTCCAACCTGGCCGCTGAGGATGGCATCCCGGCCGACTCTCGAACTTCCGGAGATCCCGACCTGAGCGACAAGGATGGCGTTCTCGCCCACCTCGACGTTGTGCCCGACCATGACCAGGTCATCGATCTTGACGCCCTTCCGGATGATCGTAACGTCCAGGGCGGCCCGGTCGATGGCCGTGTTCGCCCCGATCTCGACGTCGTCCTCGATGATGACCCCCCCAACCTGGGGGATCTTGACCTGCCGTCCGTCCGGCCCCTTGACGTAGCCGAAGCCGTCGGCCCCAATGACACAGCCGTTGTGAATCGTGACCCTCTTCCCGATAACGACCCCCTCCCTAATCGAGACGTGGGAGTGAATGTCCGATTCCTCGCCAATCTTCGCCCCCGGATAGATCGAAGCCAACGGATGGATAATCGCTTTCGCCCCGATCTCGACGTCCTCGCCCACCGAGGCCAGGGCGCCGACCGATGCCCCCTGCCCGATCCGGGCCGACGCCGCCACGACGGCCAACGGATGAACGCCGGCGGCCGGTTTCAACGGTTTATAAAAAAGCTCGACCGCCCGGGCAAAGCACAGATGCGGATTCGCAGCCTTGATAACCGGTATCTGCCCGAAGCTGCCGCTCTCCCCCTCCGGGACAATGGCCGCCGACGCCCCGCTCGCGAGAAGCTTCGGCCTGAACTTGGGGCTGGCGAGGAATACGAGGTCGCCCGCTCCCGCCCGTTCCAGGCTCGCGACACCTCGGATCCGCACCCCGCCGTCGCCCTCGAACGCGCATCCCAGTTTCTCCGCCAGTTCACGGACCGAAAATTCCTCGCCCGTCTCATGAAGCATGGGCAGCCCTCCTCTCGTTTAGAACCGCGGCCAGTTCCGCCCCCCAGAGGAGGATGACCAACGAAAAGGAGATCCAGAGGAGGAAAAAGATGATCGAAGTCAACGTCCCGGCCAGCAGCTTGGAAAGGACGATTCCGATGGCCGAAAAATAGGCCACATAAAAGGCAAACATCCTTTTAAAGACCTCCCAGAACAGGGCGGCCACGGCCGCGGCGATCGCGGCCCCCTTCGTATAGACCTTGACCTCGGGGATGAACTTGTAGAGAGTGAACAGGACAAGGAAGGTCAAACCATAGGGCATCAAGTATTGGATGAAGAAGTTGTTGACCAGCCCCAGCGCGCCGGGATTGATGTAACCCGCGACGACCTCGCTCTCTCGGAGGCTGCGCTGGAGAGCCGTCCAGACGGCCGTAATCGAAAGAGAGAGCAACATAAGGATGCCCATGACGGCCATGAGGAGATACTCCATGAGCCGGTTGTAGAAGAACGACTTGTGATACTTCGTCCTGAAGATCTGGTTCAGCGAAGAGATGAGGCTTGAGAACAATAAACTGGCCGCGACAAACGATCCGCCGAGCCCGAACAGCCCCAGGTTCGTGATGCTCGTCCCCAGGCCCCGGATCTTGGCTATAAATCCAGGGTCAAGCTTGGCGAAGAACTCGTCGGTGAAGATGTTCAGGCCCCGGAAGACGATCTCCGAGCTCCCCAGGATCCGGGCCGTGACGTAGGCGGCCAGGGCGATGAGGGGGATGGCGCAGAGGAACGTGAAATAGGAGATGACGATGGCTGAGGTCCAACATTTGTCTTCGTTAAACCTCTTGACGGATGAGGCGATAATCGAAAAAAGCCGGGGGGCCATTAAATTCTCCCCTTGGTCAATCCGAAGCGGATCAAATTCCCGGATACCTGTTCCACTGGACCATGAGGATGATGATTGTGATGAGCAGGGCGTAGATGACCAGCGTTTCGATCAGGACGAGCCCGAAGATGAGCAGGAAGCGGATGTGCGGGCCTCCGAGCGGGTTCCGGGAGATGCCCTCGCAGGCCGCGCTGATGGCTTTGGCCTGGCAGAAGGCTCCGATGAACACGGCCAGGGTGATGACGCCTGCGCCCAGCATGAGGGACAGCTTGAAGAGGGAGAGTTTAGCGGCGCTGCTGGTGGCCTCCTGGGCCAACAGGGGGGCGCCCGCCAGGGCGATGAGAAACAGCCCAAGCCCGAAGGATTTAATGGTTTTGGACATCTTGGTTCTCCTTAAGGAATTAATGTTCTCCTTCATGGGAGACGGCTCCCGCGATGTAAATGCAGGAGAGAAGGACGAAAACGAACGATTGGATCAAGGACGTAAAGATCGCAATGGCCATGAACGGCAGGGGGAGGAAGAAGGGGATAATGGAGGCCATGATCAGGATGAGTAGGTCCTCGGCGAAGATGTTGCCGAAAAGTCGCAACGACAGGGAGACCGGCCGCGAGAAGTGGCTGATGAGCTCAATCGGAAGCATTAAGGGGGCTATGGCCGGGATGGGTCCGGCGAAGGTCTTGAGGTATTTGAAGACACCCTGAGCCTTCATCCCCTGCCAGTGATAATAAGTGAAGACGACCAGGGCGCAGCCCAGCGTGACGTTAAGCTTGCTCGTGGGCGACATGAGGCCCGGAATGAGACCGAGCATGTTGGAGCTGAAAATAAAGATCCCGACAGAACCGATTACGGGGAGATACTTCTTTCCCTGCTCGCCGATCGTGTCCATGATCAGGCCTTCAAAGAGCCCGACGATGAGCTCGAGCACAGTCTGTCGCTTGGAAGGGACGAGGCTGAGCTTCCGCGAGGCCAAGCCGAAGACGAGGCCCATGACGACAACCACGATCAGGCTCATGACGATGTAGTCCGGGACGAGGTGGGAGGGATCGGCGACTTTGATCCCGAAAAGCCCGAACAACGCAGCCAGCGGCTTGCCGAAGGCTTTATTGAACAGTTCAACGACAAACAGACTATGTTCTAGCTCTTCCATGTCTTCACGCGCAGGAGGGCGAAGACGCCCTCGAACAAGAATACGGGCACGAGGACGGAAAACCCGGCCACGAAGGCAAGGATCTTCCCGGGAAAAAGAAAAATTATAAAAGAAAAAACGGCCAGAATCAATACGAACCGGGCCAGGTAGGTGAGCACCCCGGACCTTAAAGCGGCTTTCTTTCCCTTCTGGAGGAGGCGGGTCAGAGAAACTTTCATCCATAAGAATCCCAGCGAGGCCAGCGCCCCCCCGGTGAGGATCAAAAGAGCGGTTGTCAGGCCAAAGAACGGCAGGGCGATAAGTCCGGCGGCCGCCCCGGCGGCCAGGATCTCCAAGGGAATGCGCTTCAAGATCCTTTCTTCAAGCGGGTCGAGGTCCAAGGTCTCAGCCTTTCCAGGGGCTAGTATACATCAAGAAGGGCAACGACGGCGAGAGTCCTTTAGCCCGGCCTCCCATCGTCGAGGAAGCAAGGCCGCACGACGATCGGCAATGTTTCACTCGGGATCTCCCAGATTTTGAGGACGACAAGTCTGGAAACCTCCGTCTATGATGATTCATCCGAATTGCGGAAGGGTCAAGACCTCGCTGCGGCCTAATCGTCGCGGCCGCGAATTTCGCGGCTTCGGCTGTTTTCCTCTTTCTCGTACTTCCGGATAGCCCGAAACAAGCTCATGAAACCGGAGATGATGCCGAAGACAAGGAACACAAGGAGCATCCAGGGATCGGTATGGAGCCACTTGTCGAGGACATAGCCGAAGAAGAGGCCCATGGCGATGGACGACGGCAGGACAAGCGCGACCGAGCTCATTTCGGCGATCTTCCGGAAATCGTCCCTTTTTCCGCCGAATAAGGATATTCTCACGATCTTATTAGAGTTTTTTCGAGGCCGAGGCCTCTTCGCTC
>CAZJBD010000104.1:0-8685 GCA_964544265.1 uncultured Eubacteriales bacterium | reverse complement strand
CTTCGACTGCCTCCTCCGGGCATCGCCCCTGCGCCATTGTCTTAATCACACGAAAGGGGATGCTTCCCAAGGAAACTCGTCTTGACAGGGTTGGTTCCGAATATTAATATATCCCCCTAAGGCTAAGGAGACGGTGCATGTCTGAGATTCAGGAGACCGCGGTGGAGGTAGCCTCCGTAATCCAGGAGATCGAAAAGCAGCTGGAAAATGTTCTGTCCAGAAGGCGGGAGGATATCGAGAGCGATCTGGCCGCCAGGATCCAGAAGGAAAAAGAGGCTGCCCATAAAAAGTTGAATGATCTTGAAAAGGAATTCCAGCAGGAAAGGGAGGCTCTTGTCGAATTCCGGAAAATGGTCGCCGAGGTCGAGGCCGAAAGGAGCACGATCCTGGAAGAGGTCCGCGAACGTATCGACCGTGCCCTCCAATTCCAAGCCGAAATTGAGAATCTATCCAGACGAACCGCCGAGGAGATCAGGAAGGTCAACGATCTCCATCAGAAGCTTGAATCCCTAAGACAGCAGACCGCTGAGCGGGCGGGATTCCTGAAGAAGGACCTCCGGGAGAAGTTCGGGATCGCAACCGAGGCGCCCGAGCAGGAGGACGTCGCAAGCCGAGAGATGGACCTTGACCGGGAGCTTGAGAACCTGAAGAGGATCAGAGAGCTTCTGGCAGGGGAGACCCCAAGCGTCGGGGAAGAAGGAAGGCCGCGAGAGGAAGACCGCGGATCATGGGGTTCTAGGATCCCGGAGATCCGGGACCTCATTGAATCATCCGCCTTTCAGGAGGAGGGGGGGACAAAACCCCTTGCCCTCGAAGACCAGCCCGAAGGGAAAGCGTCTCAGGGCATAATCAGCGGCACCTCCACTATGGAATCCTTGAATGCCCTGGGGAGAACGGCTCCTGCCGACGGCAGCGGTGAGGTCCGCTATTTCCAGAAACGGCAGAAGGTTCTCCTGGACCCCGAACATCTGCTGGGAACCATTGAGCGGTCGGTGGAAGAGTCTCGGAAGCTTTCGCTCAAGCTGGGGGAGACAGAATCTGCCAAGGACCGGTTCTTCATCAAACATGATCTCATCTTCGCCCAGGAAGAGCTCCGGAAACTTGTCTTTGGGGCCATCAAGATATGTGATAAAGAGCCTCCTGCACTTCCCGGGATGATTCTGGACGTCCTCAACGTCAAGGTCCTGAGGAACATCCTGGACCGGCTGAGCACTGACAATTGGGCGAACCCGGAGGACCTGGCGTCCTTTGACAAGGACATAAGGAGTCTGGGGACGGCCTTACGGGAGCGGACCAATCCCCGGGAAGATTATCTTCGTTCAGTCCTCGAGGAACTCGAGGGCGAGTGATCAGTTATCCGTTTCCTTACTGCGGAGAGTCAAGAAGTATTCCTCGAGGTCTCTCTGTTCGGCGGGCTCCAGGTCATAGAATTTTAGGCCCGAATAATAATAAGGGGATTCCCCGAAGTCCTTATCCGAATAAATGACGTTGCTCCTGAGCGCGCTGGCCTTGTTCCCCAAGATCAGAACGAGGTCAATGGATTTTGCCAGGGGGAGTTTCGCCTCGGTGAGAATCTTCGCACCCCCCAGGCTCAGGTTCACTGTTTTCGCCACCTTGAATCCTCCGTTCTCCTTGACCATGAGGAGGGTGGAGGTATTGAACCGTTCGTGCTTTCTTTTCTCTCTGTAGGACGTTTCCTTGTAGGTCTGGATCGTCCCCCCGCCTTTTTCCTCTATCCATTCCCGGGAATAGCTGCAGACTTTATTCTTCATTAAAACCCGTTCGCCCTTTTCCCCGAATCCCGGTTCGGGAGCCTTTTTCCCCTTAGCCTCGGCCATGGCCATGTCCGCTTCGCCGGCCAGGAGCTTCAGGTCGCTCCGGGTGATGGGAGAGGATGCGTACAGCCTTTTCTTGGGCAAGAAAGCGACGCCGAAGGACATCGTCAGGTTGTTTCGCGGCTGGAACTCCTGGTGCTCAAAGTAGTGTTCCTCGACGTTCTTCCGGATACGGTCCGTAAGCAGGAAAGCCTCTTCCAGGCTCCTCACTCCCGTCAGGAAGAATAAGAACTCCTCGCCCCCGTACCGGCAGAGCAGGTCTTCATCACGGATGGAGAATTTTAGGACGCCAGCCAGGTCTCGGAGGAGCTTGTTCCCGGCCTCGTGACCGTTCCGGTCGTTGTAGTTTTTAAACCAGTCGACATCGCCCATGACCAACGCATAAGAACCTTCCTTGGGGCGGCGGTTGCTCTGGGAATTGATCTTTTGGATGACCTTTTCGAAGAAGGGGTCGGGCCTCAACAACCCCGTCAGGGCGTCATATTGAATGAGGTTGAGCTTGGTCATTGAGATGCCGATGTGCTCGGACAACCCCCGGAGAACCTCCTGATCCTCCCTTGTGAATCCGGATGGGACCGGCTTTCCCGCCGAAGTTTTGTTATAGACCTCGACAACCCCGATGACTGCTTCATCATACTTGATAGGAACGCCCATGATGCTCTTCAAGGGCGTCTTGAGATGTTCAATATACCTCGGCGATAGCCGCTTGTCGAAGGTAAGCTCCGCGACGTTGATTTCCCGCCCCAGTCGGGCGACCGAGGCGGCAAAATCCTGGGCATCAAACAAAGCAATGAACTTGGAGAACTCGGGATGGGTCAGGAAGGCATCATCCCAAACAAGGGGCTTAAGGTACTTGCCCAGCGTGTCGTTCGCATCCAGGACATAGATCGTCGCCCCGCCGGCCTGGACGATGTCTTTGATATCGGCGATGATGTCGAGCAGGCTGCTCGCGTCGTTGGCGGCGTAAATCTTACGCAGAACCTTCTCGATCCTCTGGCGCTCCTTCTGAAACCAGACGTATTTCGCCTCGATGGCGATGCGCTTCTCGAGCTCCTTGATGAAGTTCTCGTTGACCAGCCCTTTGATCTCCTTGATTTCCGAATAAACCTCTTTGACCTTGGCTTCGTTGAGGTCGAGCGCATAACGGGTGTCCCGAAGCTCGGCTTTCAGCTGGCTATGGGCCAGCGCCCTCTCCATAGCTCTATAGAATTGCAGGTCATCGAAGACGGGAAGGGATATGATGCAGGTGTCCACATAGTAATCTGCGGGCCACTCCCTGGCCCGGGACCGGAGCTCTGCATCTTCGCCTCCCGTGATGATGATTCCCGCTGTCTTCTTGAGCAATCCACCGCTGGCGGCGAAGGAGGCCAGGGAGACATCCAGGACTGCGGCTTGAATGTCAAAGGATCCCATCCGGACCGCGGCCGTTTCTTGGGATTCGGCGGTGATCACCGTCCCGAAACGCCGGCATAAATTAGAGAGATAGTCGGACTCGACGGGATTGGGATTCAGAACAAGAATGTGCCTTTGGATCATAGCCCTGCGCCTTCGGCTCCAAGATGGGTCCGAATTAGCTCCTTTGCCCTTAAGATCCTAACCTTGACTCCAAGCCGGAAGCCTGCCTCGTCCAGAATCCGGCTCCTCCACGTTCCTTCAAATATCGTATATTAATCTATAATATTTTTTCCAATCCGTCAACACTTTTTTTACCCTTTTGTTATCTCTAACTTAGGTGGTTTTCTTGGAGCACGTTTCGAAGGTCGTGTAGAGAGGGCATGGAGAAGGGCCTTGCTCCCGGCTCCGATCAAGAATCGCCCGAGACTCGCATCCTCCTCGGCTCCTCAGGCCCAAGACTCCAGGCTAATCTAATAAACCAAAGGAAACCCATCCTCGGAGCCTTGGGCCCTCAGAGGCTTTCGGCTGCCCTCGTCGGAAGCTCGTCTCAGGCTGATCTCCGCATGGTCGCTGCGGCCCTTCTCCATACCCTCTCATCACGACCGTCGAGGACCTCCCTTCCAGGCCATGAAAACGGCAGGGAATCGCTCTTTTGGCATCTTCCAGGGGATGTGATATATTTAGCGAACGGTCCGGGATGCTTCCGGGCATGAGAAGGAGGAGATCATGGCCGAAAGATCAGGTTCGAGCCTTCAGCCCGTCCGGGCTTATCGCGGCAGCCGGCTTCACACCAAGGGCTGGTCTCAAGAAGGCGCCCTCCGGATGCTGATGAACAACCTCGATCCCGAGGTCGCAGAAAAACCCGCCGAGCTCATCGTCTACGGCGGGACCGGAAAAGCCGCCCGCAGCTGGGAATGCTTTCACGCCATCGTCGGCAGCCTGAAAAAATTGGAGAACGATGAGACTCTCATCGTTCAGTCTGGCAAGCCGGTGGCCGTTTTCAAGACTCACGAAGCGGCCCCCAGGGTCCTGATCGCTAACGCCCTGATCGTTCCCAAGTGGGCGACCTGGGACGAATTCCGGCGGCTCGAGAGCCTGGGATTAACGATGTTTGGACAGATGACGGCGGGAAGCTGGATCTACATCGGAACCCAGGGCATCCTCCAGGGGACCTATGAGACCCTGGCCGCCGTTGCCCGGAAGCATTTCGGGGGCACTCTCCGGGGAAGGCTCGTTCTTACGGCCGGCCTCGGCGGGATGGGCGGCGCCCAGCCCCTGGCTGTTACAATGAACGAGGGTGTCGCGATCGTCGTTGAGGTCGACCCGGCCAGGATCAAACGCCGTCTCGATACCAGATACGTCGATACCATGACAGAAAGCCTTGATGATGCCCTGAAGCTCGCCGACGGGGCCATAAAAAAGGGCGCCCCCCTTTCCATCGCCCTCCTGGGGAACGCAGCCGACATCGTTCCCGAGTTCATCAAGCGGGGGATCGTTCCCGACGTTTTGACCGATCAAACTTCGGCCCACGATGAATTAAACGGCTACGTTCCCAACGGCATGGCTTACGAAGAGGCCCTGCGGCTGCGTCGGGAAGATCCAGGGGACTATATCCGGCGCTCCTACCAGGCCATGGCTGTCCATGTCCGGGCCATGCTTGAGCTTAAGAGACTGGGAGCCAAAGCCTTCGATTATGGCAATAATATCCGCGGCCAGGCTGAGAGAGGGGGTGTGGCCGACGCCTTCGAAATCCCCGGCTTCGTCTCGGAATACATCCGGCCCCTTTTTTGCTTGGGCAAGGGACCGTTCCGCTGGGCAGCCCTCTCCGGACGGGCGGCGGACATCTTTGCCACCGATGAGGCCGTCCTCAAGCTTTTCCCGGCGGATCGGGGGCTCGAGCGATGGATCCGCAAAGCCGGAAAGCAAGTCAAGTTCCAGGGCCTTCCCTCCCGGATCTGCTGGCTCGGATATGGAGAGCGGGCGGAATTCGGGGCCGTGATCAACAACATGGTCAAGAAGGGGAAAATCAGCGCGCCCATCGTCATCGGCCGCGACCATCTGGACACCGGATCGGTGGCTTCGCCGAACCGGGAGACCGAGGGCATGAGGGACGGATCGGACGCGATCGCAGATTGGCCGGTCCTCAATGCCCTGCTCAATGCCGTAAACGGCGCTTCCTGGGTCTCCGTTCATCACGGCGGCGGCGTGGGCATAGGCCTTTCCATTCATGCCGGCATGGTCATCGTCGCCGATGGAACGGCAGCCATGGGCAAGCGGCTGGAGAGGGTTCTGACAGGAGATCCCGGTTTGGGCGTCGCCAGGCATGCCGATGCCGGCTACGAAGAAGCCATCAGGTTCGCAAAAGAAAAAAAGATCAAGATTCCGATGCTCAAGAAAGACTGATCCGGCACAACTTGTGTCATGCGCGGCACATCTAGGTCGCTGCGGATCAAAAAGAAAGAAATCCCGGCACAAACTGGATCCTGAGCCTCCTTGGAGACCGGCCTTGGAGGCCGATCCGATTAATCGCAATTGATATAATATCAGCCATTTAGCCCCCCTTCGTCGGAAGCTTCGACGTGGCACGAAGCTTGCTAATAGGAAGGACGAAAGGAGGTTCCCATGAAAAGAGCAATCGCTCTTGCTCTGGCCGGCCTGTGCCTGCTGTCTTCGTTCCTTTTCTTCCCGCAGGCCGCCCAGGCTCGTGTCCCGGACGAGTGCTACGGCAACTGGAACAGGTGTCGGGTGGGCGCGTTCAACATGGACGTTTCCTGGTTCAGGATGGCGCTGGCACTCACGGTCTGCGACATCGGCCTGGGGAAGTGCATCCTCGATTAGGGAGCGAAAAGGGGGCCCCCTGAGAAAAAGGGGGCCCCTCCCCCCGTCCTTCATTATCGACATGAAAAAAGGTTATGCCCTAAGTGCAGCCGGGCTCCTGCTGTTGGTCCTGATGGCTGATCGTGGGACCTCTGGACAGCGTTTGGTCAAGAGGCATGCCGTCGAAGATGCCAAGCTCAACTTCGGGACGGACGACGACGCTGTCTTCTCCAGGCCCGTATCTATATCCCATGACCGGGATTCCATCTACGTCGTCGACGCCGAGGAAAACGAAATCAGGGTTTTCTCAAAAACCGGAACATTCATGAGGACCCTCGGAAGGAAAGGCCAGGGCCCGGGAGAGTTTGATTCGCCTGCGGACCTGGACATTCCGGGGGACAAGATCTACGTGACAGATCGGTTCAACAAAAGGGTTCAGATTTTGGATAGGAGGGGGAACTACCTGGGCGGCTTCAGGGTCCCGTTCACTCCTGAACAGATCTGCGTCCTGTCGGGAGGGTTGATCGTCCTCTCCCATCTCCCACTCGGCGTTGACGGACCGGAACCGATGGTCCACGGCTTCACTGAAAACGGGCGTCTCGTTTGGGAACAGGCGGCCTCTTATTATTCGGGGGAGAGGGTATATGACACGTTCCGGAATTTCGTCGTCATGGTCAAAGACCTTCGGGATGATGTCCTGGTTATCCATAAAAGCGACGAGAGGAGGATATTCCGCTTCGACAAGGGAGGGAAGCCCGGAACTCCGGTCAGAGTGACCGAAGACTATGCATTGAAGAGAATATCCCTTCCCTTAAGGGGATCGAAAAGGCACGTTTCGGGATTCTGCTGGGATGCGTCATTCGCCGGGGATTCGCTGGGCCTTCTTGCCTCCGATTCTCCTAGAGAAAATGATCTGGGGCCGGGACACACGATCTTCCTTATCGCACCCGACGGCCTCATTAAGGATATCATCGACCTTCCGACGGCGGTGACCAGGATCGACATGGACGGAGATGACATCCATGCCGTCGATACCGAAAATAGCCTGCGGATTTTTCGCTTTTCGATGGCCGCCGAGGATCCGGTCGTCCTGAGTTCTCTCGCCGAGGCCCTGCCTCGTGGCGGCACTCCGGTTCTCCTGATCTTTTTTTCGACCTCTTGTCCCTCCTGCTTTGACGACCTACTGGAGATGATCTATTTCGTCAAGAAGAACGGGCTTGCAGTCCGCGTCGTCGGCATCAGCGGAGAAAGCAAGGCGGAACTCGAAGCCTTCATGGGAAAACATTCCGTCGGATGCTCGGTCGTTCGGGACGACCGAGGGAAGCTCCGCAGACGTTTCGGCGTGGACCTCGTGCCTTACAAGATTGTCTTACAGGGGGATACCGTGGTCTATCGGGATAACGATTATCTAGAATTGAGCGAACGACGGAGGAAGGCCGGCCAATGCTTAATCAAACTCGCTGGAAAGTGACCTTCGGGCTCGTCTGGCTGAGGCTCCGAAGATCGCCGGCCGCCTGGACCGCCGCAGCGGCCCTCCCGGCATTCGTCTTATTCCTCTGGATCAAAGAGTCCTATGGAATTGCCCTGCGCTCTTTCCTTTTCCTCCTTCCCCACTCTTTCCTCTTTTTCTCCCAAGATATGATCGGTGACGAAATCCGGGAAGGACGCCTTGAGAATGTCCTTTTCCTTGGGAATGGCTTTAAGGACTATCTTTTCGGAAAAAATGCGGTCCTGGTCCTGATCGGCATCGTCTACGGATTAGGCCTGTTCGTCCCCCTTTGGACGACCGGCTTGGTCACCCATCGCTCCGGCTGTGAGGATCTCCCCGGATTGGCTGTGGGGCTCTTGGCAGGGGTATATTATGTCCTCCTCGGGGGGTTTTTAAGTTATTTTCTCAAGGGCGGGTCCAATGTCCTCGCTCTCATCGTGGCTCAGGCGTCCGCGTTTATGGGGCTGCTTTTTTCGGCGGCCCACGGAGGTGGATTCCTGGACCTCCTGGGAGCAGGAAAGTTCCCGGGCTTGGCTCGGAAGATCGAGTTTCTGGCTCTCACCGCAATCCTGCCCAATGTTGTTGTAGCCAGAAGATTCCGATCCTATGCGCTCTGGATCGCCGGGCTAGCTGCGCTCGTTCTCTTTTTTCAGCGGATCAAGGTTCGAAGGTTGGAGCTCAAGCGGCCATGAGCGGAACCGTGCTTTCGGTCCGCGGCCTGTCCAAGAGCTTCTCGGGAGTCATGGCGGTCAAAAACGCGGACTTCTCTCTCGAGCGAGGCCGGATAACCGCCTTTCTAGGTCCTAACGGGGCGGGGAAGACGACGACCATAAAGATGGTCCTAGGATTCTTGCGAGAAGACTCCGGCAGAATCGAACTCCGGGCGCGGACTCTGGGCTACGTTCCTGAACAGCCGGTCTTTTTCTCCTGGATCAAAGGCTGGGAGCTCCTGGACTGCACGTCCAAGCAGCACGGGATTCCTCATGAGCGCCGTTGGGAACGAATCGCGACCTTGTGCGAAAGGCTTTCCCTGGACTGCCGTCTACTTGATAGAAGGATCGTGAACTGTTCCCAGGGGAACAAAAAGAAGTTTTCCTATCTCCAAAGCCTTCTCGTCTCTCCGGACCTCTTCATCGTGGACGAGCCGTT
>CAZJBD010000103.1:0-8737 GCA_964544265.1 uncultured Eubacteriales bacterium | reverse complement strand
GATGATGACGCATGCGTCATCATCCTAAGTAACAACTACGCCCCCGTGCCCCAGCTCATCGTCAAGGACCTGGACGCGATCCTCTTCGGTGAGCCTTACCTGAAGCCGAAGGCCCTAAAACCCGTCCAGCTGACAAAGGACGATATGGAACCGCTCCTGGGCCGGTACCGGTTCGGGAAGGATTTCTATCGTCCGGAAGCCGTCGTCACCGTAGAGACCGATGGACAAAACCTGGTCATGGCCTGGAACCCGGAATACAAGACCCCCCTTATGTCCCTTTCTCCCTCGGAATTCCTTGACCGGAACTTCTGGGCAAGGATTGTCTTCAAACGAGACGAACAGGGTCGGGTCACAGGACTCATCTGGCGGGATACAGCCGATTATCCGGCTGCTAAATTGGGGACACAATACCAATTTCCTAATTAAAAAAATGGACAAAAAACCAGGCGGGAAATCGTTAATTCGGAAATTGGTATTGTGTCCCCTATTTAAAAACTTCGCTTTTTAGGGTCGCGCGGCGGATACGTTCCTCGACGGGGTGGACTCCGATCCCCGGCTCCTCGGGAACTCTGATCGTCCCCGGTCCGCACAACTCGATCGACGGGTCGATAAGGTCCTCCTTATAGTAGCGGCGGCTCGCCGAAAGGTCATTGGGCAGCTTGAAATTCGGAAGCGTAGCGATATGGAGGTTGTGGGCCCGGCCGATCCCGGACTCGAGCATGCCGCCGCACCAGACGGGCACACCGTGCTCCTGGCAGTAGTCGTGGATCTTGCGCATCTCGACCGCCCCGCCGATCCGGCCGACTTTGATATTGATGATCCGGCAGCTCCCCATTTCGATAGCCGCCCGGGTCGTATCCAGGGACAGGATGCTTTCGTCCAGACAAAGCGGCGTCCTCATTTCCTTCTGGAGCTTGGCATGGTCCCACAGATCATAGGGTCGGAACGGCTGCTCAACGAGCAGGAGATTGAACGCGTCGAGCTTCTTTAATGTCTCCATATCGGCCAAGCTGTAGGCGCCGTTGGCGTCAACCTGGAGAAGGATGTGGGGATATTTTTTCCGGACAGTCTCGCAGGCCCCGACATCCCAGCCGGGCTTGATCTTGATCTTGACCCTCCGGTAGCCCTGTTCAAGGTAGGCCCCGACCCGGGACAGGAGTTCGGGAAGGGAGTCCTCGATGCCGCAGCTGACTCCGGCCTCGATCTCGTTCCGGACCCCGCCGTAGAGCGTCTTGAGAGGGACTCCCGCCTTTTTGGCCTTAAGGTCCCAAAAGGCCAACTCGAGGCCAGCCTTTGCCATCTGGTTCCCGCGGAAACGCCCGGCCTTTTTATAGAAATCCTCCGGTCCGATGATCTTTTCCTTGAACACCATCGGGATGAGAAATGTTCTCAGAACATGCCAGGCGCCTTCCGTCGTTTCTCCGCTGTAGAGAGGGGCCTCCTCGGCCACGACCTCACCGAAGCCGCAAACGCCGCCCTCGTAGACCCGGATGATGATAAACGTCCGGTCGTATTCCCGGCCGAAGCTCGTCTCGAAAAAGTGCACATAGGGAAGCTTCAATAACGCCATCTCAACCCGCTCGATGGTCATGGATCCGTCCTTCCCTTATTTCTTGAGGACATAAAAACACCGTTCTCCGAATAGGAAATCGTCGGCGGCGTAACCCCTCTTGAAGAAACTCGTCATGACTCGACGGAGCCCTTTCTGCCAAGAGATGATAATCTCCGGATTCAGCTTCAGAGCATTGATATCAGGGGGAATCTCGACCAGGACGACACGTTCCCTGATCTTCATTTTCGGCGGCGCGGGCATCGGGAAAAGATTCCCCTTCGGCTCCCCCCTTTCAAGCGCCTTGGGCAGCACTCCCGGGTCGAGAGCTAAAGTCCTCCGCGTCCGGCTGCTCCCGTGCCCCCTGTCGTTGACGCTCGCCGCCTTTTGCCTATCCACAACCCTTTTTTCCCGGAGCGGCCACTCCACAAAGAGCCTGTCCGTAGCAATGCCGGGCCCGATGCATAACGACGGTATGGACCCGTAAAAATCCTGGAGGTAAACTCGGCTCCTGACCCCAAGCGCATGCAGGTTGAGGTTCGCGTTCATGGTCCGGAGCGGGTCGAAGGTCCAGGTTATGAGATCGATCCCCTTTTTCAAGGCTTCACGCCTTTGCGCCCACTTGAGCTTCTTGCCAATCCCGCAGCCCTTGAATTCGGGAACGACGGCCAATAGGTGGGAGTGCTGGCAGATGCGGCGGCCATATATGGCCGGGAACGAATAGACGAATCCGACCATCTTCCCTTCCACAAAGGCTCCCAGAAGGATCGCGCCCATCTTAGAATGGATGCAAAACTGGGAAAACGGGGTTAGGTTGACGTCCGCATGGCTCCAGGCGATCCTCTGGATATGGAGGAGGTACTCGAATTCAACATGATCCTTGAGTTTACGGATGATAACTTTGTCCGCCAAGCCTGACTCCCTTCTGTGATGCCAAGCGCTCGTAGATATGGATGATCCGCTGGGCCATGGCTTCGGCCGAGAACTTCTGGTGGACGACCTCAAAGCCGCGCTGAGCCAGCCGGCTCGCCAGGGCCTTGTCAAGGTAGAGTTTTAAAATCGCCTGGGCCAGGGCCTGAGGATCCCGCGGCGGGACAAGAAGCCCCGTCTCCCTATGGATGACGACCTCGGGGATTCCCCCGGCCTGAGTCGCTACGATAGGAAGGCGGCTGGCCATCGCGTCCATAAGGGAGCTGCCCAGGCCTTCCGTGCGGGAAGAGAGAACGAAAAGATCGATCGAGGCGAGGATCCGGGGGATGTCCTCCCGGAAGCCGAGAAAGTAGACGACGTCGTCCACACAAAGGTCGTGGGTCTGCCGGTCGAGATCCATCCGGAGCGAGCCTTCGCCGACGATGACGATTTTCACCTTCGGGGCATGATCTTTAAGGACCTTTGCCGCGTTGATGAGGTCCGCGTGTCCCTTGTGGTCTTCAAGCTGGGCCACGATCCCGACCAGAAAATCGTCGGGAGCGAATCCAAACTCCCGGCGAAGAAAATCCCTCTCCTTGACCTCCCGGAAAGGGGCGAAGTCGATCCCCGAGGGGACGACCTCGATGAGCGATTCTGGAACCCCTCCAGCGATGAGGACCTTCCGGACTTCCTCGGAGATGGCGATGACGGCGTCGACATTCTTTACATATTTGCGCCGGCTCTTGACCGGGAAATCCACCCGCCTGGAGATGATCCGGACCGGAACCTTGGCCAGCGACGCGGCCGCCGCGCCCACCGAAACGGAGTGGGCGTCGTGGAAGTGGGCGAGCACACAGCCGCGGCGCCTCATGGCCCTGGCCATTTTCAATACGGCTACAAGGTCCATCTCGCTCTTCATGCGGAGGGGAAGGACCGGAAGGTTATCCCCGGCGGCCTTCTCGTGAAGAGGAGAATCGGGCTGGACGATAATATAAAAGGGGTAGCCTTTTTTTTGGAGTTCGCGGGCCAGGAATAAAACCTGTCGCTGACCGCCCCGCCACTCGCGCCCGGCGTCAATCTGGAAAAGGCTCAATTCTCTCTCCCTTTTTCCATATCTCCCTCAGCTTGGCGTAACGGATGAAGATCGAGTAGCCGTTAAGAACCGAGATAACGAGCCCGGGAAATCCGTCGAGGAAGCCGAGCTTCAGGACATAAGACTTGAGAAACCGGCCAACCGGCCAGCAGAGAAGGTGAAACAGCCGGCACCGCTTTTTTCTCGCGTAGAGTTTCTGGGCGCCGAGGTCAGAGAACTTGTTGATGCAGGCCACGTGCTCCGCGATGTTGTCGTATGTGAAATGATGGATCGCCCCTTTAAGCTTCTCAATCCTGCCGTCAACGACCAAAGCCTCGTGGACGAAGTCACCCTCCCAGCGGGCCCTGTCCTTTCGGAACAAGCGCACCTTGCGGTCCGGGAACCAACCGGAGTGACGGATCCACCTCCCGAGGTAACGAACCTGGCGGGGAGCGGAAAACCCGGCACAGGCGTGCTCTCCCTTGGCCAAAGAAAGGATCTCAGCCCGAAGCTCGGGGGAAACGCGCTCATCGGCGTCCAGGGACAGGATCCAGAGGCAAGAAGCCTTGGAGTTGGCGAAGTTCTTCTGATCAGCGAAGTTCGCCCAATTTCGCTCATAGACATGTTCAGAGTATCGTCTGGCGATCCGGACGGTGTCGTCCGTGCTGTGGCTATCAACGACGATAATCTCGGAAACAAGCCCCTGGACGCTCTTCAGGGCCAGCTCAAGCCTCTTTTCTTCATTAAACGTGATGAGGACGGCCGAAATTTCCACTCCAAAATACTAACATATTTGCATCGAGGAAAAAAGTAAACCGGGATCTTCGGGACGCGCGGGTATTAGGCTTTATGAATTTCGTTCTTCCGGGCCGGCTTATTTATTTTCCAGCGATATATCCCGGTTCTCCAGGCTCGAACCGACGGCCTTTTCCAGCCTGGCCTGGGCAAGATTGTAGTCCACTAGGGCTTTGATCTCCATCGAACGGGCGTTGGCCAGTCCTTCCTGGTACTGGAGGACAAAGTAGTTTGTGGTCAGGCCGACGTCGAGCTTTTTGGTCTCGGCCTCCAGCCGTTTTTCCGCCAGTTCCCGGGCGATCCGATAGGCCTCGACACTCTTGGCGCCCGTCTCCACGCTCCGGACGGCGTCGCTCACTTCGAGATAGATCTGCTGTTCCTGGTTTTTCAGCTTGACCAGGCTTTGGTCGAGCTGGAGCTTGGCCAGCGCGTAATTGGCCCGGCTCACGAGGTTGCCGACGGGGATCGATAGAGTCAGTCCCACCGTCCAATTCTGATAGAGAAATTTTGTAGCGTCGCGAAGCGCCTTGGAAGCCCCTGCTTTCTCCTTGCCGATGACGACGCCCATAAAGGGATCATTATTCAAATAGAGGATCCGGTCGCCCGAAATGCCGGGGCTCCAGTAGGCCAAGTTGAGATCGAGCTGGGGAAGAAGTTGGTTCTTGGCCACGCTGAAATTGATCTGGTTGGTCAGGATCGTCGTCCTATCGACCTCGAGGTCGGGACGCTTGGCCATGGCTTCCTTTAAAGCCTCATCCAACGAGATCGACAAGGGCTTGAAAGTCGGCTTGTCCACCGGCTCAATCTTCAGGGATCGAATATCACCCTTGGGGTCCGGGTTGATGAGACACTTGAGAATGTCCTCATTCTTCTTGATCAGCGCTTCGGCTTGAAGGATGTCCGCCTCCCGCTGGGCGACGGTTGCTTCGGCGTTGAGGACCTCAAGGGGGGCCAGGGTTCCGACTTCGACCTCCTTTTTATTCTTGACCAGGAGATCGCGGGCGAGCTCCAGCGACTGCCGCTTGACGTTGAGACTCTCGATGGCATAAATGAGGTCCCAGTAGGCCTCCTGGACCTGGTAGACCGTGGCGATGAGGGTCGTCTGGAGTTGGCTTTGGGAAATGTCCAGGTTGTTCCGAGCGACGATGATCTGCTTGCGGGCGACCTTGGAGCCGAAGTTCTTCAGAAGGGGCTGGGTGAATTCGAAGCGCAGAGTGCTTCCATAGCGGGGGTTGATAAGCTGGTAGGCCTGGTTCGTATCGGATTTATAGTTCTGAAGGGACAGGGTCAGGTTGCCGCCCCAAGGAGCCTGTTGGACGACGGATGCATCGGCCGTTGTCATCTTAGAGGTGTACGTTCCCTGGCCCTGGAGGAACCAGTAGGAAGGGCTTTCGTCGGCTTCCTGGTTATAGGCGAAATTAAGGCTGGGCAGGAAGAACTCCCTGGCCTGAGATAGGGTCGCGTCGGCCAGTTCGGGATTGTATACCTCGACGGCCAGGCTCAGGTTGTTTTTGAGGGCCATGAGGATGGAGTCCTCAAGCGTCAGCTTCATTCCGGCCTGTTCCTGTCCGGACGCGGACGCGGCCACAAAGACCATGAGCAAGAGCATAAACATCGCTTTTTTCGTCGTCACGGATGTCCTCCTCGATGGGCGGCGCGTTCCTCGCGCCCGTTCACCCACAGTCTAACAAAATCATCCTCGCATCACAAAAAGAGCGTCTTGCAAAACATACCCGTATAGATTATACGTAGATAGGCCTGGGAGAGTTCTCAAGTTGCCCGAAATAAGCCTGAAAAGGACGGCCCTTCTCAAGGGTGGCTTCCTGGTGGCCATTTCCTCGCTGGGAATGGGAACAGGACTTCTTTTCTTCTTCAAGGTCCCGAATTTTTCTCTCCTTGAACACGCATTCAGGCCACATCCTCTGGCCCTGGCGGTAACAATCGGACTCGTCGGGCTGACGCTTTCCACGTTTTGGCTCCTTTATTCACGTCTTATATCCGGGTTCCTTGTTCGGTCCTTCGAAGAAGTCCTGGGCCGCGACGCTCTCACCTATCTTCCCCTGGCGTTTATTGCTCTCGCGCCTATCACCCTGCGTCATTACCTGAGCGCGGCGGACATCCTGGTCCGAATAAGGCTTCTCCTGGAAGGGGCCGTTTTTCTCATGATCTATCTCAAGGTCGTCCAGTTCCGGGAATGGCGGAGAGTTCGACCCGAAGCAGGGCCCGGCCCCCTCGCCCGCTTGTCCGGGCTCTCTTTGAAGAAAAAACTCGTCTTCCTCTTCATCGGTTTCCTCGTCTTCGCAAACCTCGGTTCCCTCATGATGCTTAAGAAAAGGATCTACTTCTCCGGGGACGAACCCCATTATCTTCTGATGGATTACAGCCTTCTCCATGACGGCGACCTCGATCTGGCCGACAACTACGCCCAAAAAGATTATCGCGTTTTCATGCTGACGACCGATACCATTCCCCAGGTCCACACCATCCCCGGGAAAAAGCCGGGCAGTCAATATTCATACCATTCGCCCGGAACGGCCTTCATGATGTTTCCCTTTTACGCGGCCGGTTCGCTTTTTGGGAAAACCGGCCTCGTCCTCTGGCTTCGCTTTGGAATGAGCCTTTTCGGCGCGCTGTTCGGACTTCAGGTTTTTCTTTATATTCGGGATAACTGGGGAAGCGAGAAATGGGCGTTTATTCTTTGGGCCCTGACCAGTCTCGCGACACCGGTCTATTTTCATTCCATCCATATCTATCCCGAGATGTTTATCGCCCTTTTCGCCTTCGTCGTCTTCAGACTTATGCAGTCTGCGGCCGCCTTGAAGCCGGATCGACTCCTCCTCTGCGGCCTCCTCCTCTCGACGTTCATCTGGTTCCACTCCCAGAAATACGTTTTCCTTGTCGCGCCGCTCTTCCTCTATTGTTTATGGATTCTCCGTAAGAAGCACGCCGGAGGGAAGCATTATGCGGCTTTCCTCCTCTTTCCCGTCCTGATCACGGTCGTCTATTTCCTCTTCCAAAGGGCCGTCTACGGCTCGTTCTCCTTGTTGGCGGTATCTTACAAAGGCACTCCGAAGGCGGGGGAAGCAACAGCCTATGCGAAATGGCTCCTCACGGGCATTCCCTTTCGTTTCCGCTGGGAATCACTGGCCGATTATTTCTTCGACCAAAAGGACGGGCTCCTCCTCTACGCCCCGATCTATTTCTTTTCCTTCCTTGGACTGGTGGAAATGGCCCGGAGGAAGGCCGGAGACCTGATGGCCATCCTTCTCGCGACCTCTCCTTACGTCCTCGTTTCGGCGTTCCTGACCCAGCGGCCGGCCTACGCCCCCCAAGCCAGAACGCTCGTGGCGGTCATCTGGGTCATGATCATCGGGCTGGGATATTTCGTGGCCCATAACTCAAAAAAGATATTCGCAGGCGCTTTCAATTTTAGTTCGGGAATGACCCTGCTCATAACCTGGCTTCTCGTCCGAAACCCGCTCGCCATCTATCAGGAAACGACGGTCGGCAACACGGAAAGGGGCGGCGCAATCTTTTACCTCATGAGCAACCTGCACTTCGACCTGACCGGGCTCCTGCCGGTTTACATCAAGAGCCGACAAGGCGCCTGGCCGCCGAATTTCTATTGGATGGGGGGCCTGGCCGTCTTCATCCTGGTCTATGCCCTCATCCGGAGGCCGTCGAAGGATATGTCGTTCGGATGGAGGACCCATGTTCTCTTGGCTGCGGCCGGGGGAATGCTGTTTGTTCTCTGGTTTATCCTTTTCCCCAGGACGACTCTCTCCAATCCAATGACCACGACTCTTCCGTCCGGTGAAAGGCTCAGGTTCTACTCCATGTCCAGGATCGCTCGCCAGGTCGAGCCGTGCCGCTTCCTCCTTCCTGAGGACGGCCGTTCCTATGTCTTCAATTTCACCTCGCGCTGGAAGCTCAAGAAGCTTCGCTTCGAATTCGGTTCCAGGGCGGGGGACTACGATGTCGGGCTCAGCTATTTCGACCTCCCCTTCTTCGAGGGTCGAACCGCCGGGGAGTTCCAATCGCTCGAACTGCCCTCTCCTCCGGCCTACAAATACAAAAACACTTATCTCTATATCGTGACCCTGCGATTGGGAAAGGGCGCCGGCGTCCGGACGGTCGAGAACCCATACCTCTTCAGGCTCGTGCCCTCCTACTAAAGGATTCGGCGGCGGCTTCCAGACTGGGCAAAGACGGGCAAACCACCTTGAGGAGAGGTTCAGACGAACATCTTGTAGCGGACGATCCCCTTCTTATGGAGTTTGAACTTGACCAACATCGTGAGGATGGATAGGCCATAGATGCTGCTCCGCCAGAAGCCAACTTGTGAGGCCTCCCGAAAATAACGTGTCTCGATGGGGATCTCCAGGATGCGCAGGCCGTGGACGACACCTTGG
>CAZJBD010000102.1:0-8759 GCA_964544265.1 uncultured Eubacteriales bacterium | reverse complement strand
GAGCGAAGCGAACGTTGGAAGGGGGAAACGCGAAGCGGGTTCCCCCTCCAAGGTGACTGGAGATTGACATGGAGAACAGAGACGCGAATATCGGCAAAGTCGTCCAGGTCATCGGACCGGTCGTGGACGTCTTGTTCAAGGAGTGCGAGCTGCCTCAGATTTACACGGCTATCCGGATCACCAATGAAGGCTTCGACCAGCCCGCCCCCATCAACATCGTGGTTGAGGTCGAACAGCACATCGGGGAGAACAAGGTCCGGTGCGTGGCCATGCATCCGACAGAGGGCTTGGCCAGAGGGATGAAAGCAGTGAACTTAGGGACGCCGATCGAGGTGCCGGTGGGCGAGGGGACGCTCGGCCGCATCGTCAACGTCATCGGCGAGCCGGTGGACCACCTGGGGCCCGTCGTGACCGAGAAGAAATACCCCATTCATCGCGTTCCGCCGCCGCTCGACGACCAGAGTACAAAGCTCGAGATATTCGAGACCGGAATCAAAGTCATCGACCTCATCCAGCCGTTCCTCAAGGGCGGCAAGATCGGGCTCTTCGGCGGAGCGGGCGTCGGCAAGACGGTCATCATCCAGGAGCTCATCCATAACGTGGCCTTGAAGCACGGCGGGGTGTCGGTCTTTGCCGGAGTCGGGGAGCGGACCCGCGAGGGCAATGACCTCTGGCTCGAAATGAAAGGCACGGGGGTCCTTAACAAGACCGCCCTGGTCTACGGCCAGATGACCGAACCGCCGGGCGCGAGGCTCAGGGTCGGACTGACCGCCCTATCCATGGCCGAATTCTTCCGTGACGAAAGGGGACAGGACATCCTGCTCTTCATCGACAATATCTTCCGCTTCGTCCAGGCCGGCTCCGAGGTCTCGGCCCTGTTGGGCCGCATGCCCTCGGCCGTCGGGTATCAGCCGAATCTGGCCACCGAGTTGGGCGAACTCGAGGAACGCATCACCTCGACCAAGAAGGGATCGATCACCTCGGTCCAGGCCATCTATGTCCCGGCCGACGACTTCACCGATCCCGCTCCGGCGACGACCTTCTCCCATCTGGATGCCACGACCAACCTGGATCGCGGCCTGACTGCCATGGGCATCTACCCGGCCGTCGACCCCCTGAATTCGTTCTCGCGCATCCTCGATCCCCGGATCGTCGGCGAAGAGCATAACCGGGTTGCCCGAAGGGTCAAGGAGATTCTCCAACGATACAAAGACCTCCGGGACATCATTGCCATCATGGGCATCGAGGAGCTGAGCGAGGAGGATAAGCTCATCGTGGCCCGGGCCCGAAAAATCCAGAGGTTCTTGTCGCAGCCCTTCCACGTGGCCGAGGCTTTCACAGGCAGGCCCGGCATCTACGTCCCGATCGAGGAGACGGTCCGCAGCTTCAAGGAGGTCTGTGAAGGGCTCCACGACGACAAACCCGAGCAGGCCTTTTACATGGTCGGCTCGATCGACGATGTCATCAAGCAGGCCGGAGTGCTTCAGTCCCAATGAACGATCGGGCCCCCTCCACCTTCCGCCTTAGGGTCGTCACGCCCAGAAGGCTCCTCTGCGAGGTCGATGCCGAGTCGGTTTCCATCCCGACGCCGGAGGGCTATATCGGCATCCTGCCGGGACACCGGCCCCTCTTCGCGGCGGTGGGCAAGGGCATGCTGACCTACCGGGCCGAAGGATCAGAGGATGGCCACCGGATCGCGGGCGGCTTTGTCCAGGTCCGGCCCGATGAAGTCGTCGTGATGACCGAGGTGAGCGAGGATGAATCCGAAGGGCCCATTGAAGGACAAGGATGAGACCCTGGACCTCTTCTATCACGGGCGGGTCCGGGTCCTCCAGAAGAGGAAGGGGTACAGATTCTCGGTGGATGCCCCGCTCTTGGCGGACTTCATAAGGACCGAGGCCTCCGACGAGATCCTCGAGCTCGGGGCAGGGAGCGGGGTCATCTCCCTTCTTTTAAGCATCAAGCCCTTTCGGCATATTACGGCCGTGGAGGTTCAGGCGGACCTCGCCGACTTGGCCCGGAGGAATGTCGCCCTAAACGGGCTCGAGGACAGGGTTCGGATCGTCGAGGCCGACTTCCGGTCCTTTGATCCCGGCCGAAGGTTCGATGTCGTCTTTTCCAATCCGCCGTATATCCGGGGGGGTGGGGGGCAGCTCAGCCGGTCCGAGGAGAAGAGCGTCGCGAAACATGAGATTAAATGCGACATTCATGATATAATGCGCAAGACTCGGACGTCCCTCAAGGAAGACGGACGGGCCTACTTCATCTACCCGGAAAAGCGAAGGAAGGACTTCGTCGAGGCCGTGAACGCGCAGGACCTAAAACTCAAGACCATCCGGCCCGTTTGTCCCCGTGAGGACGAAGCGGCCAATCTCTTCCTGGCGGAGTGCGGCTGCATCTCTCCTAAAACGCGGATTCTTCCGCCCTTTATCCTTTACGGCAGGGACGGAAAGTACACGGCCGAGGCCGAGGCGGTTTTTTCCGGTAGGAAGGCACCATGAACCTGATCCAGAACATCAAAGGGGTATGGAAGTATCGTGTCCTCATCCAGAACCTGGTCAGCCGGGAAGTCAAAGCCCGTTATCGCGGCACGATCCTCGGCTTTTTCTGGTCCTTCTTTAATCCCCTCCTGCTGATGACCGTCTACACGCTCGTCTTCGGCTTCATCCTCCGGCCCAAGGACCCGTCCTTCGAGGGCTCGCCCTGGCTCTATGCCCTGTTCCTGTTCTGCGGCATCCTGCCCTGGACCTGGTTTTCTTCCTCGCTGCTGGAGTCGGCCAATGTCCTGATGATCAACGGCAACCTGATCAAAAAAATTCTCTTCCCGGCCGAGGTTCTGCCCGTGGTCACGGTGACGAGCAACCTTGTTCACTTTATCTTCGGGCTGCCCATCCTCATCCTCTTCATTCCCCTCCTTGGCAAGCCCTTCACGCCCTGGATGCTTTTCCTGCCCGTCGTCATGCTGGTCCAGTACGTCTTTAGTCTGGGATTCAGCCTGCTCCTCTCGTCCCTCACCGTCCATTTCCGCGACATCAGAGACATCCTGGCCAACCTTCTGACCTTCTGGTTCTTCTCGACTCCCATCATCTATGCCCTTTCCTTCCCGACAATCCAGAAATCGCACACCCTCAGGGTTCTCCTCAACCTCAATCCCATGACCCACATCATTGGCGGCTATCAGAGCTGTTTATACTACGGGGAGCTCATCCACTGGAAAAAGCTCGGCGCCACCCTCCTCGTCGGGCTTTTGCTCTTCATCGTTGGGTACTACGTTTTCGACAGGCTGCGCGACTCGTTCCCGGAGGAGGTCTAGGTGTACGCCATCGAGGTCGACAACGTCTCCCGCGTCTATCAGAAATATTCCGCTCGGCACCGCTTCCAAACGTTCAAGAGCGCCCTGGTTAAGGGAGACGTCTTCAGATCTCTCAAGGCAGACGAACTGGTGACCGCCCTTGACGGCGTCAGCTTCAACGTTGAAAAGGGCCGGACCTTCGGGATCATCGGAGAGAACGGCTCGGGTAAGAGTACGATGCTCAAGCTCGTGGCCGGGATCGCCAAGCCGAGTTCAGGACGAATCACGACCGTGGGCAAGGTCTCGGCCCTCATCGAGTTGGGCGCCGGCTTCCACCCTGAAATCTCCGGCCGGGAAAATGTCTTCATCAACGGGATCATACTCGGCCTGAGCAAGAGGGAAATCAACGAGAAGTTCAAGGAGATCGTCAGTTTCGCAGAGCTTGAGGAGTTCATCGACGCTCCGGTCAAAACCTACAGTTCGGGAATGTACATGCGGCTAGGCTTTTCCGTGGCCATCAACGTCAACCCGGATATCCTTCTTATCGATGAGGTCCTGGCCGTCGGCGACGCCTCTTTCATCCCCAGGTGTCTGGACCGAATCGACGATTTCCGGCGTCGGAAGAAGACGATTCTCTTCGTCAGCCACGACCTGGGCACGGTGGAGAAAATCTGCGACAAGGTCTTGCTTCTTAAAAATGGGAAGATCGCGGCGATCGGCGAGCCAAAGCGGATCGTCAACGTCTATCTTCAGGACATCGCCGAGAAGCAGGAAAAGGCCTTCGAGAAAAAGAAGGCCGAAAAAGCGCCGGCCCCGGACTTGGGGGACGAGAGGCGGGAGGACCGCTGGGGGAAGAGGGAGATCGAGATCAGGAAGGTCGTCCTCCGGAACCTTCAGGGCCAGGAGAAACACGTCTTTTCGCCGGAAGAGGGCCTGGCGATAGAGATGGACGTGGTTTCATCCGAGGCGATCAAGGATTTCGTCTTCGGGATCGGTGTCTTCAATTCCAAGGGAGTTTCCTGTTATGGGACGAACACCCAAATCGAAGATTTCCGGCCCCTCCTCATCCAGGGAAACGGTAAGGTCGTATGCCGGATTGAGAAGCTCAACCTAATCAATGGGACCTACTACCTCGATGTGGCCGTCCACAAGAACGACGGATATCCCTACGACTACCACCGGAGCCTGTATTCCTTCCTTGTCTCTTCAACCTTGAGGGACGTGGGCATCTCCCGTTTTCCCCATACCTGGAGCTTCTCGCCGACGATCAAGATCAGCAAATGAAGTTCCCTGGCGCCTCGAAAGGGTTCTCTTCTTCGGGATCGCATTCGAAGGGCTCGGGACATCCCTCCGAAAGACGCGCGCTTGTCCCGGCGAGCCAATCGCGCTCCGGCTCCGGGCCTCGCTCTCCCCTCCAAGAGTCGGGGAACCGTGCCCGCTCGGCCCTGCGACCGACAATCCCGGCGACGCGGACATATTCTATCCCCCCCTTGATTGGCCAAGGGGGGTTGGGGGAATTAATATATACGATCGAATTCTTGGGCGCGTCGCCGTCCACTTCTCAGCGATCCATAGCTTGTTCCCACTCTGTCCCCCGCTAACCTCAGATGAATAAAATTAGGAGCCTCAGAGAACTTCTTCCCATTCGCAGGAAGCTCCGTCGGCAAGGGAAAACGGTCGTTTTTACCAACGGCTGTTTCGATCTCCTTCATGGAGGCCACATCAGACTCTTCCGGGAGGCAAAAAAACGGGGAGACGTCCTCGTTGTCGCCCTGAACACGGACGCCTCCATCCGGAAGCTCAAGGGGCTGTCGCGTCCCGTATTTCCTTTGAAGGAGCGGCTTGAGGTCCTGGCGGCGGTGGCGGATATCGACTATCTGACCTGGTTTTCAGAGGAAACGCCCCGGAGGACAATCGCCGCTCTCCTCCCCGACATCCTGGTCAAGGGAGGCGACTGGACTCCGGGCGAAGTCGTCGGAAAAGCAGAGGTCGAGGCCGCCGGCGGCCGGGTTGTCATCGTGCCCTATCTCAAAGGCCGTTCCAGCACATTCATCATCCGAAGGATCATTCGAAATAGTAGCCGATTGAGCAAAAGCTGACCCAGTGGCGTAGGGAGAACGGTCCGGTCGTCCCCATCCCAAGTTTTGGCAACGGCAGAGCGCCTTCGCTGTAGGTGTCGGAGTAGCGGAAGAGCGTTCCCCTTATCTTTTTTCCCGCAGCCAGGGCGATCGTCTTGCGGGCCGCCAGGAGTCCGAAAGGAATCGAATATTTACCGCACCAGTAGGTGTTCCGGTAGTCGAGGTAGGTCGTGCCCCAAAGCTCCTTTGTCAGATTTTCGATTTTGGCATCGTCCATGGTCCCCGTGAGGTTGTCAGCGATAAGGCGTCTGTCGAGGGCGAGAGCCGTTTCCCAGGCCTGTTGCCCCTCGCCAAAGGGGGAATTATTAAAGTCCCGGCCGTAGTGGTTGCCGTCGGAAGAGATCAGGAAGGCGATGTCTCTCCCGGCGGCGAGGCTGTTTTCTTTCATGAAGGCCGCGATCCCGGCGGCCAGCTTGGTCGAGACCTCCTGCATGCGCTCGAAGGGCATCGGCGTGACCATGATCGGCGTTATTTTCAGGTCGGGATTGAAGTATTGCAGGAAGGGAAGGAGGGCCTCGATCGAATGCTCAAGCTCGTGGGCTTTATTGTTGACCACGAACAGCTCCTGGTCGAGATGCGCTTTGAGGTATTCCCGGAGCCGGGAAACCTCGATGGGTTTCGCCGGGCCCGGCCAGAGGTCGTATTCGTCCAATATCAGGATGCCCTGGGGGTCGCCGATTTCTTTGCGGACGGCGCCGTGGGTGACTCCGAAGATGACCACTTCTTTCGCTCGCAAGATTTTGAAGAGGGGATAGTAGATCCGGCCGGCTAATAGATAATCATCGTGCGGGGAGATCGCCGCGACGAGCCCATCGGTTCGGAAGCTTTCTTTTTCCCGGGCCTCAAGGGCGTCTATGAGCGTTTTCATGCTCGCGGCGTTCCAGCAGAAGCCGACATCGTCTCTGACGGGCCGGACTTGCTGGGCGGCCAGAGGTATGAAGACCGTTGCGATAATTAGAGTGCCCAATATGATCCTCATGTCTTTTCCTCCGGGGGATGTCGGCTTTCGGCGCGCCCCCAATTTATAAAAATAAAATGCAGGCCAAGCCCAAGGCAACCATATAATAACCGAAATAGTGAAACCGGCCATGCTCGACGAATCGCAAAAGGATCTTCAGGGCGATGACGCCGGAGGCCGCGCTCAATCCGAACCCGAGCACAAGAAGCCCCGGGGAAATTGAAGCCGAGGATACGTCCTTGAGCTCCAGCAGGGCGGCCCCAATGATGACCGGGAGCCCCAGGAGGAAAGAGAACCGTCCTGCTTCCCTCCTGTCCGTTCCGAGGAGCAGAGCCGTGCTAATCGTTGTCCCGGAGCGCGAAACCCCCGGCAGGATGGCCAGGGCCTGGGCAAGGCCGATTGTGAAGGCTTTTGGGAGATCGAGTGCCGAAGGCGGCTTTTTGCGAAGTCCGGACGCGAAGAGGAAAGCCGCCGTCAAAAAGAATAATGCGCCGGCCGCCTTAGCATTCAGGAACATCCTCTCGAAGAACCTTTGGAAGGCGATCCCGGCTATCCCCGCAGGGACCGCGGCAACGAGAATAAAGCCTATGTATTTGAGAGAAGGCTTCCTTCGCGCCCTGTCCTTGGAAAGAGCGCCCTCGAAAAGCGCCCGGATGTCTTTTCTATAAATGATGAGAATCGCCGCGGCCGTCCCGAGGTGCAGCACGGCGTCGAGGAGGACGTTATCGATCGTCCAGCCGAGCCATCGTTGGGCCACGACCAGGTGGCCCGATGAGGACACCGGAAGGAACTCCGTGATTCCCTGGATCAGGGCTAGAAAGGCGATGATGAGATAGTCCATGAGCTCTCCGAGTTCCGATGATAAATCCTAACGGTCTTGATAATCAAGGAAGCTTTATTTTCCTGTTTTGACGGTCTCGCGATAGACGATGCCGCGCTCCTTCAGGCCGGCCAGCATGAACCGGACGCATTCGGGAACCTGGCCGATGAACTCCGGCACGGAGATCCCTTTGCGGGCATAAAGGCCCCGGGCGATCATCCGGGCGGCCACCGTGGCCGTATATCCCGTGGTCCGGGCCATGGAATGGACGCCGGTCGTTTCATCGTAGCGGTCGAAGAGGTCGTAGACGTAGGTTGTGGCCTTGCCCTTTTTCTTGCCTTCGACGATGATCTTCATGACCGTGATGTCGGCCTCTCCCTCGAGGAGCTTCCATTTCGGGAAAAGGATCTTGGCCGTAAAATCAACGGGCTTGATCCTGACACCTTTGATCTCGATCTCCTGGCCTGAGAAAAAGCCCGTCTCCCGCAAAACGGCCATTTTCTCGATATGCCCGGGATAGCGGAGGGTCTTTTCCTTCATATTGGGAACGTCGAGCGTCCTGGCCAGGGTGCGCAGGCCGTCGGTGTTGAAGGCCTCGAGGGTTCCGACGACGGGGAAACTCATGAGCTCCGGGTCGGAGAGGGCGGGGCGGGTGACCAGGTGCCCATTTTCGATGTAGCGGGCCGGACGAATATATTCTTCGATGACGTCCGCGGGGGAAAAAACGGCCTTGTATTCATAAGGCCACTCGCGGTATTCGGGCAGCCCTCCGACGTAGATGACGATGCTTACGGCCTCGCCCAGCTTCTGCCGGGCGTGGGCTGCGAGCAAGTTGCTCATGCCGGGAGCCACACCGCAGTCCACGACGGCCGTGACGCCGCTCTTCCTGGCCAGCTTGTCCAACTCGAAAGCGTCCTCCGGGAAGAAGGCGATGTCGACGACGGTCTTGCCGGCTTCCAAGACGGCCTGGAGCGTTTTGAACCCCATGAAGCCGGGGACGGCACTGATGACCATGTCCTGCCGCTTGACGATTTTCTTTATTTTCTGGCTGTCCGAAAGATCCTCCTGGATGGTCTGAACCTCCTTGACCTTTTTCATTTTGGCCAGCGCCTGGGCGCTGATGTCGACGACGGTGACCTTGAAATCCTTGTCCTTGGCCAGGTCGAGGGCCATGGGGCCGCCCACCAAGCCTGAGCCTAATACGACGATATTTTTCATGCTGCCTCCTTGGGAATGGATTTGTCGGGGAAAAACTCAGGAATGAGGTAGGGCGGCGGGATTAAAGCCCGCTGAAATGGTTGACATAGCCGATGAGAAATGGCCGGATGCCCATAAAAATATTGTAGGCGACCGGGCGCTCGCTGTCAAACCCGTCTTAAAGCATCTTTTCGTGCAATATGGACGATGGCGCAGGGGCGCGACAACACATCCAAGACTCTGACTGTATTTATTAATCCCCCCAACCCCCCTTGGCCAATCAAGGGGGGAACAGGATAAGGTCTGTGTCGCCGGAATTGTCGGTCGGAGCGGGCACGGGTCCTCATTCTTGCT
>CAZJBD010000101.1:0-8801 GCA_964544265.1 uncultured Eubacteriales bacterium | reverse complement strand
GGTCGGAACTTGATCCGCTTGCCCCTCTCGATCTTGATCTGTTTCCGCCGGCGGATGTCCCTTCCGAAGCCCGTCTTCTTGGCGACGACGCGGAAGCTGCCAAAGCCTCGAATCTCGACTTTCTCGTTTCCGGCAAGAGCCGTTTTCAGGGAATCCAGGATGGACTCGACGATCAATAATGACTTGGCCCTATTGAATTCAGACTTCCTCTCGATTGCGAGGGCGATATCATTCTTAATCATCGATGTCTCCTTAGCACCGCAAGAATAAGTAATAATTAGTTGATTGATGCTCAAATGTCAAGAGAATTATAACTTATTGACTTGGCTGTGATTACTTCCTATAATGAACTCGCCGTGCCTAAAATAATCCGGACCCTTTCCCTCCTCATTCTTCTTTCTTCTTTTTGCGGCGCTTCCATCCTCCGGATCACGGTTAACGCGCCCATCCACCCCATCTCGTCCGAATACATCATCCGGGCCATCCGAAGCGCAGAGGCCACGAATACGCGCCTGATCATCATGGGCATCAACACCCCGGGAGGGCTGGATACATCCATGAGGGAGATCATCGAAGCAATCGTCAACTCCAAGGTCCCGGTGGCGGCCTACGTCAGCCCCAGCGGCGCCCGGTCGGCCTCGGCCGGATTCTTCATCGGCGTCGCTTGCGACATCTACGCCATGGCGCCGGGGACCAACACGGGAGCAGCCCATCCGGTCGGGATTTCCATCACCGGGCAGGCCATGGAAAAAACCATGGAGGAGAAGGTCACTCACGACGCCGCTTCCTATATCAAAACATTGGCCGAGAAGAGAGGCCGGAACGTCGAGATGGCCGAAGACGCCGTCCGCAAGAGCCTCTCCTATACCGAGCAAGAAGCCTTGAAGGGCGGGTTGATTGACCTTGTCGCAAAGAGCGACCAGGACATCATCGACTTCCTCGATGGCCGGAGCCTTAAACGCTTTAGCGGAGACGTCGTAACCCTCTCCCTCAAGGGCGAAGAAGTCATCGACAGGCCGATGACCTTCCGGCAAAACTTCCTCCTGACGATCTCCAACCCCAACTTCGCATACATCCTGCTCATGATCGGTCTTCTCGGCCTCTACTTTGAGTTCGCCCACCCGGGCGCCATCCTGCCGGGTGTCCTGGGCGGAATCTCCTTGCTCCTGGCCGTCTTCGCGTTCCAGATCCTGCCCATCAACTACGTGGGCCTGCTCCTCATCGTCCTGGCCGTCATCCTCTTTATCCTCGAGGTCAAGGTCCACAGCTATGGCATGCTCTCCGTAGGGGGTATCGTTTCTATGGTCATAGGTTCCATGATGCTCATCGCTTCTCCGGTGCCCGAACTGCGGCCGAGCTTGAAGATCATCATTCCCTTTGCCATCGGGATTTCTCTTGTCTGCATCTTCCTGGTCGCTTTGGTCGTCAAGGCCCAAGCCCGCCGGGCCTTCACGGGCCGGGAGGGCATGATCGGGGAGCTCGGAACGGCGCGGACCGATCTTACGCCCTCGGGAAAGGTCTTCGTCCATGGCGAGCTCTGGGAAGCCGAATCCGACCAACCCGTCCGCATGGGCGAACGGGTGAGGGTCGTAGAAGTCGAAAAAAATCTTAAAATCAAGGTGAAAAAGGAGAGAACATGACAAATCCATCCATGCCGCTCTTCATCATCATCGGGATCATCGTCATTTACATCCTGAACTCCATCAAGATCCTGAGGGAGTATGAGCGCGGAGTCATTTTCCGGCTCGGCCGTGTCCTGCCGCAGCCCAAGGGGCCGGGCATCATCTTGGTCTTCGCCCCGATCGACCGTATCGTGAAAGTCAGCCTACGTCTCATTACGATGGACGTCCCGCCCCAGGATGTCATCACCAAGGACAACGTCACGGTCAAGGTCAATGCCGTCCTCTACTTCAGGGTCATCGATCCCCTCAAGTGCGTGATCGATGTCCAGGATTACCTCTATGCGACCTCCCAGCTGGCCCAGACAACCCTGCGGAGCGTGCTCGGCCAAGTTCCCCTTGACGACCTTCTATCGGAGCGCGACAAGCTGAATGCGCGCCTCCAGGAAATCATCGAGCAGCATACCGATCCTTGGGGCATCAAAGTCCAGCTCGTTGAGATGAAACAGGTGGACCTGCCGGAGAATATGATCCGGGCCATCGCCAAGCAAGCCGAGGCCGAGCGGGAACGCCGGGCGAAGGTCATCCATGCCGACGGCGAATTCCAGGCCGCCAGCAAACTCACTGCGGCCGCCGACATTATTTCCCAGAACCCGCAGGCCCTCCAGCTCAGGTTCCTGGGGACGCTGACAGAGATCGCAGCCGAGAAGAACTCCACGATCATATTCCCGCTGCCGCTGGAGCTCCTCAAGGCATTCACCTACAACAAGCCCCAGGAGAATAAATAGCCCATGAAGAACAAGGAATTCAGGGAGATCCAGGTCTCGAGCTCAGCGCTCGTCTTCATCTTTCTCGCCATCCTCGTCCTCGGCGTATTCATCTTCCTGCTCGGCGTTTCGGTCGGTAAAAAGCAGGCCCAGATGACCGGCCCGACAGCGCTTCTCGCCCAGAGGAAGACCGAGACCGTTGTCCAGGAGCCGCCCGTCGTCCAGACGGAAACCGAAGCCGAGAAGGTAACGTCCCAGCCGGAGCCCAAGGCGCCGCCCGAAACCCAGATTCAGAAAAAGAAAGAGGAGCCGCCCCCGTCCAATTATTACATTCAGGTCGCAGCCTTCGTTGAAAAATCTCAGGCGGCTGCGATGGCGGCAAATTTTAAGAAACAGGGATATTCCGTCCTCGTCCTCGATCCTCTGCCGACGGACAAGAAACCTATCTACCGAGTGAGGCTGGGGGCTATTCCACCAGGGAGAAGGCTTCACAGGACCTGGCTAAGTTGAATTCTGCTTCCAAGAAAAAAACGGGATATTACATCACGAAATAATAAACCCATTGCTGGGAACCCGCCGTCAGTAGGCGGCTAGAGTTATTATGAATATTTTCAAACACCAGGGAGAGAGAACACTATGGCCCCAAGCGAGAGGTTAGCTGATCTGAGGCCGGCTATCGACGCCGCCTTTGTTAAGCTCGATGAACTTCGAGGTTTTCTTTGACCTCGACCGCAAAAAGGCCGATCTCGATTCCCTGAACGTCCGGCTTGCCGATCCTGAGACATGGAAGGACCAGAAGGCGTTTCAATCCCTCCAACAGAATAAAAAAAGGCTTGAACGCGACCTCCAGTTCTTCAATAGGATCAACACCCAGAAGGAAGAGATCGAGGTTTTCCTGGATCTTACCAAGGAGGGAGAGAACGTCGATTCTGACATCGCCTCGGCGCTCGCCATATTCGAGAAGGAGCTGTCCGAAGCCGAGCTCCGAACCTTATTTTTCGATACGGACGACTCCCGCAACGCGATTTTAACCATTCATCCCGGGGCCGGCGGGACCGAATCTCAGGATTGGGCCCAGATCCTGTTTCGGATGTACCTGCGTTATTCCGAGCGTAAAGGCTTTAAAGCCGAGGTCCTCGACTCGACCCCGGGCGAGGAGGCGGGTTTAAAGAGCGCAGCGATTCGAATCGAAGGGGAATTCGCGTTCGGCAACCTGAGCCAGGAGACGGGTGTCCACCGGTTGGTCCGCATCTCCCCGTTTGACGCCAACAAGCGGCGCCACACGTCCTTTGCCGCCGTTTTTGTCTATCCCGAAGTGGACGACACCGTCGAGGTCGATATCAACCCCGATGACCTTAGGATCGATACGTATCGCTCCTCCGGCAAAGGCGGCCAGCACGTCAACCGGACCGATTCCGCCGTCCGGATCACCCATCTCCCAACCGGGATCGTCGTCCAATGCCAGAATGAGCGATCCCAGCACAAGAACAAGGCCATGTGCATGAAGGTCCTGACCTCCCGCCTCTACGAAATCGAGAAGAAAAAAAAGAGGGAGAAGCTCGAGAAGATGGAGGACCTCAAATCCGACATCGCCTGGGGCAACCAGATCCGATCGTATGTTCTCCAGCCCTACCGTCTTATCAAAGATTTGAGGACCAAGGTGGAGATCGGAGACGTGGATCGGGTGCTCGACGGCGACCTCGACGAGTTCATCAAGGCGGCGCTCGTCCTTCGAAAGAAGGCCGCCGAGGCTTAACTCCGCAATAAAAATCCCTTGGAGGATGTTCTCATGCCCAAGAACCAGGCGAACGGCAAAAGCAAGGAATACCTTCCCCTTCTGGAATTCTCGTCTTTGGTTTTCCCCTTTTACACCCAAGCGCTCATCAAGCTCGGCCTGATCGAAGACCCCACTTCAGGGCAGGTATCCAGGAACCTGGAACTGGCCAAGAGGCTCATCGACCTCATCGACCTTCTCAAGGACAGGACCAAGGGCAACCTGGAACCGGAGGAAGAAAAATTCCTCGATGCTTGCCTTTCCCAGCTCAAGATGGGCTACCTCAAACAAACCGAGGTCGTGAAAGCGTGATCCTATGAAGGTCTTAACCGGGTCCGAGGGCGTCCCCCCCCTACTTCGCGGGACCGTCATCGCCGTAGGTAATTTCGACGGGATTCATCTCGGCCACCGGAAAATCCTCAAACGCGTCTTGGAGTTGGCTGCGAAAAAAAGGCTTGCCCCCCTCGTCCTGACGTTCTTCCCTCATCCGGCGCGGTCGCTGAAAAAGGAGGACGTTCTCCTCATCCAGACCATCGACCAGCGTCTAAAGGGTCTCCGAGAGTCAGGCTTCAAAAGGATCGCAGTCGTCCCTTTCGACCGCACGGTTCGGAATCTTTCAGGCCGGGCCTTTGTCCGGCGCGTGCTCAAAGACCGCTTTCAGGCCGCGGAAGTCGTGGTAGGCCAAAACTTCCGCTTCGGCAAGGACAGGCGTTGCAGTGTCGCCGACCTCGTCCGGCTGGGCCGAGAGTTTGGTTTTAACGTCCACGCGGTCCCTCCCGTTGAAAACGCCGGTGAGATCGTCAGTTCCAGCCTGATCCGTCATCGACTCGCCAAGGGGAATGTTGAAAAGGCGGCAGAGCTCCTGGGAAGGCCTTATGAAATCGGGGGACGCGTCGTCACGGGCGACTCCCGCGGACGTATCCTCGGCTTTCCAACGGCCAATATCCATACAACGAACGAGATTGTTCCCCCAGGCGTTTTCGTGACCCAAGCCATCACGGCTTCGAAGTCGCTCCCTTCGGTGACTAATGTCGGCATCGGCCCGACGTTCGGCGGCCGCCGTCTTAGGATCGAAACCCACGTCCTCGATCACAAGAGGAATCTTTACGGCAGGACCATCGAGCTCCGGTTCCTGAAGAAACTCCGTAATGAAAGGACATTCGGGACCTCCAAAGCTCTGATCGCGCAGATCGGCCGCGACGTCGCCGAAGCCCGGCGCTATTTTCATATAGGGATTTCTTAGCATCGCGGAGATCGAACGCGCCCATCAGGGCAAATTCTTGACAATCCAAAGCAAATATAGGATGTTCAAAGGGAAATAAGGAGTCGGACATGGAAGAGAAGATCAAGGCGAAAGTCATGGACACCAGCAAGATCCGAAGATGCCTCTACAGGATGGCCACCGAGATCATTGAGCGCAACCGCAACCTAAAGAACTTGGTCATTGTCGGTATCCGGACCCGCGGTATATACATCGGCAAAAGAATTGCCCAAATAATAGAGGAAATGGAAGGCGTCGAGGTGCCTGTCGGCGTCCTGGACATCACCGCCTACCGCGATGACATCTCGGCAATAGAAACCGGCCATATGGTTAAGAAAACGAGGATTGATTTCCCCCCGGCCAAGAAGGATGTTTTGCTCGTCGACGACGTTCTCTTCACGGGGCGGACGATCCGGGCCGCCATGGAGGGCCTCTTCAAGATGGGACGACCCAAGACGGTCCAGCTCCTCATTCTCATCGATCGCGGCCACCGAGAACTCCCGATCCGCGCAGACTACGTCGGCAAAGTCCTGCCCACGTCGAGGCGGGAGATCGTCCAGGTCCATCTCAAGGAGGTAGACGACGCGGACGAGGTCCTGATCACAGAGCCCAAGAAGCTGCGCAAGTGAGGGGCCTGGCGTGGATCTGCTGATCAGGAACGGCAGGGTCATCGACCCGGCATCCGGAGCGGACGAGAAGCTGGATGTCTTGATCGTAGACGGCAGGATCGCCGAAGTCCGGGCAGGGATTAGGGCCGGGACCGCCCGGACGATCGACGCTTCCGGGCTCGTCGTGGCCCCCGGCTTCATCGACATGCACGTTCACCTTCGAGAGCCCGGCTTCGAAGAGAAGGAAACCATCCGGACCGGCTCGCGGGCGGCGGCCCGGGGCGGCTTCACAACCGTCTGCTGCATGCCCAACACCAATCCCGTCAATGACAGCCTTTCCATCCTGGAATCCATAAAGGCAGAGGCTCGGAAGAGCGCCATCGTCAACATCCTGCCCATCGCGGCCGTCACCCGGGGACTTAAAGGCACCGATCTCGTCGATATGGCCGCCCTTGTCCGGGCCGGTGCGGTTGCTTTTTCAGATGACGGCCAGCCCGTCGGGAATTCCCTCATCATGCGACGCGCCCTTGAACTCTCCCGTTCGCTGGGCACTCTCGTCATCGATCACTGCGAGGACAAAGGCCTGAGCGCGGACGGGGTCATGCACGAAGGCCGCCATTCCCGCCGCTGCGGGCTTAAGGGGATCCCGGTTGCGGCCGAGGAGGTCATGGTCGTCCGGGATATCCGTTTGGCCGAGACAACCGGCGCACGCGTTCACATCGCCCATCTCAGCGTCAAGGGCGCGATCCGGGCGGTCGAGGAGGCAAAGGAGAGAGGCGTTCGGGTCACGGCCGAAGCCGCGCCCCACCACATCCTTTTAACCGACGCCCAGGTCGAAAAGCGGGACGCCAACTTCAAGATGAATCCCCCCCTACGCTCAGCGGAAGACGTCAAAGCCCTCGTGGAAGCCGTGAAGAACGGCGTCATCGACGCAATCGCTACGGACCACGCTCCCCATACCGTCCGGGACAAGGAAGCGGCCTTCGACAAGGCTCCCTTCGGCGTCGTCGGGCTGGAAACGGCCGTTGCGCTCCTCCTGGACAAGTTCGTCCGCACGAACATCATCTCCCTGCGGAGGTTCGTCGAGCTCCTGTCGACAAATCCTGCCAGGCTTCTCGGTCTCGTCAACAAGGGCCGGCTTGCCGTCGGGGCTGACGCCGATATCACCCTCCTCGACCTCGGCAAAGAAACGGTCGTGGACAGGAATAAATTTGAATCCAAGGGCCGAAACACTCCCTTTAACGGCTGGCAGCTAAAGGGAGCAGCCGTCATGACGGTCGTCGGAGGGAAGGTCGTTTTCCCTTTCCAGCCCGAGACCGGGGCGGCCTGTTGATCAGGTAAGTAGGGGATGCCCATGAAGCTCGAAGACCTAGAAAAAAAGATCGGCCATGTGTTCAAGGACAAGGCTCTCTTGGAAAAGGCCCTGACCCATAGCTCCTATGCATACGAAAAGCAGGCGGATAAAAACAACGAGCTCCTGGAGTTCCTCGGCGATTCTGTCGTCGGCCTCGCCGCCGCGGACTTCTTTTATTCCGCATATCCTGACCTGACCGAAGGCGATCTGTCTAAATTCAAGTCCACCGCCACCTCCACCCTTTCGCTTTCCGAACTGGCCAAGAAGCTCAAGCTGGACAAGGCCATTCTCCTCGGCAGGGGCGAAGAGAAAAGCGGCGGGCGGAAGAAAAAGACGATCATGGCCGACGTTTTCGAGGCGGTCGTCGGGGCCGTCTATATCGATGGCGGATTCGAAGCGGCCAAAGCCTTTCTCTCCCGACTGCTCTCCTCCTCCTTCAAGCCCATCCGCAGGGATTTCTTCATCAACAATTATAAGTCGGCCCTGCAGGAAATGTTCCAGAAATCCAACCTCCTGTCTCCTACCTACAAAACCCTCACCGAAAAAGGGCCCGCCCACAAGAAGACGTTCATCGTAGAGGTCCGACTTGGAGACAAGTCCCTGGCCAAGGCCAAAGGCCTCTCAAGGAAGGGCGCCGAGCAACAGGCAGCCCAGAAGGCGCTCAGGAAAATCCTGGGCCGTAAGATGAAGGTTTTAACCCCTGAATCGTTCATCCTCGACAAAAAGCCATGAGCGTCTGCGTTAAATGCAAAAGGCGGGTCGCCAAGCGCTCCTGTCCAGCCCTGGGAAGCTCTCTCTGCAACCTTTGCTGCGGCTTGCTCAGGGAAAAGGAGGTTCACTGTCCGGCCGCCTGCCCTTTCCTCGGTCGCCATAAGCCATACCAGGAGAGAAAGGTCCTGGAAAGAAAGGCTCCCGCCCCCTCGCGGAATCCTTATGCCGAGGATGAAATTCTTAAGGATGAGAGACTGGCCTGGCTGCTCTTCCAACTGGAAGCCCCCTTCCATGTTTTTACGGAGCGCTCCCCTTTCCTGACGGACAAGGACGTCATCCTGGCTCTGGAATATGCCAGGAACAAGATTGAAAAAGGGAAGAGCTTGATCATCCTGCCCGGAGAGAGCCTAAAGCCCAGGAACGAACTGGGCGAAGCCGTATTTCAAGCCTCGGAGAACGTGCGCTGGGAGTCCCCCATTATCCTAGCCTCCGGCCTCGAAGCCTACAAAAAAGAAGAAAAGCTCCGCTGCCTGGACCGGATCATCCGCTCGGTCAAGTATCTCGCTCGGGACAATCCTGGCGGGAGAGCCTATCTTACGAACCTCGCCGAACGCTTCGCCCGGATCAAGAACACATCTTCAGGTCGGTAAAAGAAGTATCTCTTTTCATGTGAGAAGGAATTCAGTCTCGGGACGCGCCCTCCGTCG
>CAZJBD010000100.1:2716-8832 GCA_964544265.1 uncultured Eubacteriales bacterium | reverse complement strand
GCCCTCGCGTCGGGCTGACCCGAATCTACCTGGCGGACACCTACCTGGCCTTGGATGAGACCGAAAAAGCCAGGCAAGAACTGGAATTCGTGCTGGCCATGGAACCCGATCCGAAGCTTATCCCTGAAACAAAGGAAGAAAAGGAGATGGCCCGTAAAAGGCTGGAAAAGAAGGAGTTCAAAAAGACCCGCTAGGCCGCTGGACCGCAGCTCCCCCGCCCTATTCAGAAATCAACCCGGCAAACGTCGCTTGTTCTCCCTCTATTCAAACGGCTGTTCTATAGATGGGCTGGGCTTGCTGAAAAATTCCGCTCCGTCTTCCGTGATATGCATATCGTCCTCGAGCCGAATACCGAATTCGCCGGGGATTACGATCATGGGTTCGTTCGTGAAGCACATGCACGGCCGCATGGGCGTCTTATTGCCGCGGACGAGATAGACTCCCTCGTGACCATCCAGGCCGATACCGTGCCCCGTCCGGTGCGGGAGTCCGGGAACCTTGTAGTCCGGTCCGAAACCGGCGTCGGTCAGAACCTTGCGGGCGGCCAGGTCAACAGCCTCACAAGCAGCGCCCGGCTTGGCCGCCGCAAAGGCAGCCAGCTGGGCTTTCTTTTCTAGGTCCCAGACCTCCCTTTGCCTCTTGGTGGGCTGGCCAAAAACGACGGTTCGGCTGATGTCCGAACTGTAGCCTTCAACCTTGCAGCCGCCGTCCATAAGGACAACGTCCCCCTTTCTGAGAGTCCGGGGCTTAATGCTGCCATGCGGAAATGCCGCCTGTTCTCCGAAGCTGGCGCCTATCCCGCCCGCCACCCCCAGAGCGCTGAACGCGGCCCGGGCGTTGGAAGAGAACTCGCCCTTGGTCATCCCCTCTCTGAACGTGGCCAAGGCTGCTCGATAGGCGGCGACCGTAATATCGTTAGCCCTTTGCATAAGAGCCAGCTCCGCAGGCGATTTGATGACCCGGCAGCCGAGCGTCACCGGGTCGGCGCTGACCCAGTTAATCCCAGGAGCCGCCTTGCGGAGGCCGTCGTAAAGGAAAAAACGGACTTGCTCTTCAAGGCCGATCCTCCCCGTTCGGAGGCCGCGGCTTCCGAGGACATCGGCGATCGTCCGGTAAGGACTTTCATCCTCTTCCCAGGTCCGGATATCGTTTCCGAAACGGATCTGCTCCTGGGCCCGGTCCTCCTCGAATTTCGGACAGACCCAGGCCATCTCGCCTCGGGCGGGAAGGATCCAGAGGAAGGTCCGTTCGCTGTTCCACCAGTTCACGTCCGTAAAATAAAATAGACTTGAGCCGCCCTCCATGGCGATCGCATCAATCCCGTTTTCGACCATGAGCTTCCTGGCCTTCTCCATCCTTGCCAGGCGTTCTTCATCCGAAATGGGGACGATTCCGTCCGTCATGGGTTTCAAAGCCGCGATCGGACCGTCTCTCTTCGGCTCCTGGGCGACGGAGGCAAATACAGATCCCCCGACCCAAGCCGCTCCAGCGGCGCCCACAGTCGTTTTTAAGAAGTTTCGTCGCTTCAATCTCAACGGCCTTCTCCTTCTTTTACGTTCTTTCGGGCAAGAAAAGAAATTGTATCCCTGCCCAAGCAGAAATTCAATTTTTTTGACATCATCGAATCGCGGAGGTTATGATACACGACTTGAAACCAAGAGATCGAGGATAGGAGGACACAATGACGAAACGAACCGCCTTGGTACAATCTGTCCTGGTCGCCGCGGCCTTTCTGATGATGACGGGACGGGGGACCGGCGCCGCCCCGGCTAAGGTTCCGAAAGAAAAGCAATTCGTCATGAACCTCCTGGCTTCTCCCGAAACCGTCGAACGATTCGGGAAGATATCGGACGCCATCTGGTCCTTCGCCGAGCTCGGACATCAAGAGTTCAAGTCGTCCAAGCTCCTGGCCGACACGCTTGAGGGGGCCGGCTTTACGGTTGAGCGCGGGCTGGCCGGCATGCCCACGTGTTTCGTGGCGACATACGGCGAAGGCAAGCCGGTGATCGGCCTCCTGGGCGAATTCGACGCCCTCCCCATGCTTTCCCAGAGAGGCCGGGTCCCGAAAAAGGAACCCGTCGTAGAGGGCGCGCCCGGGCACGGCTGTGGCCATAATACGATGGGGACGGCCGCCTCCGCCGCCGCCATCGCCATCAAGGAGGCCATGATCAAGTTCGGCCTCAAGGGGACGATCAAGGTCTTCGGTTCACCGGCCGAAGAGATCGTGGCCAGTCGTCCCTACATGATCCGGGCCGGCCTGTTCAAAGACGTCGACGCCGTTATCGACAACCACGCCGGTGACGAGTTCGGAACCGGATGGGGAACCAACGGAAACGCCATATCGTCGGCCATCTTTACATTCAAGGGAAAGACCGCCCACAGCGCGGGCGAGCCGTGGCTGGGCCGAAGCGCTCTCGACGCTGTTGAGATCATGAACGTCGGGACGAACTTCCTCCGGGAACACCTTCCCTTATTCCACCGCCTCCATTATGTCATCCTTGAGGGCGGAGAAGCCCCCAACGTCGTCCCCGACCGGGCCAGCGTCTGGTATTACATCCGCTCGACTGACGAGGGTCTTGCGGATATGTTCGAACGCGTCGCCAACTGCGCCAAGGCCGGGGCTCTGGCCACGGGAACCGAGCTTGAGCCCGTGCGGATCATCAGCGCCGTCCACCAGAGCCACAGCAACAAGGCCGCCGCCGAGCTCTTCCAGAAGAACATCGAACTCGTCGGCATGCCCCAATGGAGCGATGATGAGCAATCCTTCGCCAAGGCCCTTCAGAAGGAACTCAAGGCGGAGGAAAAAGGGATGCCTTCCGCGATCGAAAAATTGAGGGGACCGGGAGAGGTCTTCATCGGCGGCGGCTCGACCGATGTCGGCGACGTGACACTCATCGCTCCTACGGCGACGATCGTCTTCCCCGGCGGAGTGCCCGGAGCGATTGGGCACCATTGGTCGGCCGTTGCCTGCTATTACGGATCCGCGGCCTGGAAGGGGATCAATGCCGGGGCCAAGGCCATCGCGGCCTCAGCCATCGACCTCCTGACCCGGCCCGAGGAGCTCAAGAAGATGCGGGTGGAGTTCGAGGAGATGATCAAGAAAACTCCTTATAAGCCGTTCCTGCCTCCAGACGCCCAACCCCCCACGGAGCTCAACGAACGATTGATGCGCAGGTGGGGGCCCCTCGTCGATTCCCGCTAGTATTGGGGAACGATCTTCATGTTGTGGAACATAAAGCTCCATTGGTCTGTCAGCAAATCGATGGCCTTCGTCACATTGCTCGAGCCATGGCCGGAGCGCGTCTCGATCCGGATGAGGACCGGTTTGGCGCAGGCTTGAACTTCCTGGAGAGTGGCCGCGAACTTGAACGAATGCGCCGGAACAACGCGGTCGTCGTGATCGGCGGTGGTCACCAGTGTCGCCGGGTAGCAGACGCCCGCCTTAAGGTTGTTCAGCGGAGAGTAGCTCAAGAGGTTTCGAAAATCCTTTTCATTGTCGCTCGATCCGTACTCAACGACCCAGCCCCAGCCGACGGTAAACTTATGAAAGCGGAGCATGTCCATGACGCCGACGGCCGGAAATGCCACCCGGAAAAGGTCCGGCCGCTGGGTCATGGCCGCGCCGATGAGAAGGCCGCCGTTCGATGCCCCCTCCACGGCCAGGAAATCCTTCGAGGTATATTTCTCACCGATGAGATATTCGGCCGCCGCGATGAAATCGTCAAAGACCTTTTGCTTGTTGAGGAGCATCCCCGCCTTGTGCCAGGCTTCGCCGTACTCCCCGCCGCCGCGCAGGCAAGGCTGGGCGAAGACCCCGCCGTTCTCGAGCAGGATGATCGTCGAGGGATTGAATCCGGGCTGCATGCTGATGTTGAAGCCGCCGTATGCCGTTAGGAATGTAGGATTCTTACCGTCAAGGACAAGGCCTCTCTTGTATACGATGAACATCGGGACGTTGGTCCCGTCCTTGCTCGCGTAGAAGACCTCTTTCGTTTCATAATCCTCCGGGTTGAACATGACCTCCGCCCTGCGGAAGACCTCGGACATTCCCGCGGCGATTGTATACTTGTAGATCGTGGGTGGAAAGGTGAAGGACGTAAATATGTAGAAGATGACCTTGTCATCCCTCCAACCGCCGAAGCCCCTGGCCGTGCCCAAGGCCGGCAGTTCGATTTCCCGGATGAGCCTTCCGTCGAGTTCGTGCTGATAGCACTTCGTGTTGGCGTCCTTGAGGTATTGGCAGAAAAGTTGACCTCCCGCCGTGCTGGCCCCGGCCAAAACCTCCGGCTTCTCCGCGATGACGGTCTGCCACTTGTCGGGGGCCGGCATCATCGAATCGATGAGGACGACCCGGTAGTTCGGGGCATCGACGTTGGTGTAAACGAGGATTTTATTCCCGACGTTGTCGACCGCGGCGCTGTCGTTGGTAAACCCGCTGACGAGGGGCTCGAACTTCGCGTTCTTCTTCGCCAGATCCTTGACGTAAAGCTCGTTGCCTGAGGTCCCTTCGGAAACGGTCAGGTAAGCAAACTTCTTATCCTCTCCGACATCCAGGCCCAGGTAGCGAAGAGGGTGCTCCCTGTCCTCGTAGACAAGGGCGTCCTTTTCCTGAGGATCTCCCAGCTTGTGAAAGAAAACCTTCTGGAACTCGTTTCGGGCCTTTAGCTCTTCGCCCGGAGCGGGCTTATCGTAGCCGCTATAGAAATAGCCGTCCCCGAGCCAGGCGGCGCCCGAAAACTTCACCCACTGGGTCCTGTCAGGGAGCTCGCTCTTGGTGGCGATCTCCATGACCCGGATCTCGGACCAGTCGGAGCCTGCCTCACCTCTCGAGATCGCAACATAGCGGAAGTCCTGGGAGAAGCTCAGAAGGCCGATGCGCATGGTCCCATCCGCGGAGAGGGCATTCGGATCAATAAAGACTTCCGGTTCCCCTTCCAGGCCCTTCTGAACATAGATAACGGATTGGTTCTGCAACCCATCATTTTTGTAGAAAAAGTAATATTCTCCGGCACGCGTGGGCGATGAATAACGCGGATAGTTGTATATATCCGTCAAACGTTTGCGGATTTTCTCTCGGAACGGGATCGCCGCCAGACAACCGAAGGTCACCTCGTTTTGCGCCTTGACCCATTGCTTGACCTCCTCGGCGTTGTCGTCCTCGAGCCAGCGGAAGGGGTCAGCGACCTTGGTGCCGAAATAATCGTCGACCTGTTCGACCTTTTTCGTGACCGGGTATTTAATGGCAACGTCGTTTTTTGTGCAATAAGGGCATAGCACGACAACGGCTAGGAGAGCCGCAGCTAAGATCCTTTTTTTCATCCGAGCCTCCCTAGAGAATAATGATCGCTATATTTATCATAAACAAAAGTAGGAATCAATTTTCCGAATCCAGGAAAGCCAAGAGCCGGCGCGTTTCACGGCTTCACGCCGTCATAGCCCTCCGAAGTTGAACTCGAGGACGCACTTGAGGCCGTCGGGCGTAACTTCGAAGACCTCGAAATTATGGGCTTCAAAGACTTCGGCATAGATGAGAATGCATTCCCGCTCCTTGAACGTGAACACGTCCCAAAGGGCGAGCGAATAACCGCCTGTTTCAGGGTCCTCCTCCGTAATCTTAACCTCAGAAAGGAGGCACGCTCTGCCGCGGATCAGGCCGAAGCCGCGCCAAAAGGATCTGGGAGCGTCCAGGTCTTCACGTTTGAGGTCCTCTGAAGAAGTCTTCAGTTTCTCAAAACTGCAGAAAACGAAGTCCCCCTTCTTCGTTGAGACAAGCTCATCGAAGACGATGCCTCGAGCGATATCTTTATTCTCAGGTCCCAGGGCTCCCATAACGAGTCCGTAGAATCTTTGGACCCATCTGTCCTTTGTTTGGTCGAGCTTCTGGGTCTCAAGTTTTTCGTTCTCAAAATCGTAGCGGACCGTAAAAAGCCCATCGGCGAGGAAGAGGTGGTCCAAGGTGTAGGTCGCGGCTTCTTCTGGCCGTTTGACGAGGGCCCGCGTGTCGACCTTCCCCAAGACCTTATAACGATGGGCCGGTGCGAATTCATATTCCGGGTCCGGAACGAGATAATTCTTGCGGACGAACGTCTCCAAATCTTGTGCCCCGGCTCCGACGA
>CAZJBD010000100.1:0-2616 GCA_964544265.1 uncultured Eubacteriales bacterium | reverse complement strand
CCAATGAAAAGAATCGGCGTTATCACCAGGGACTGCGGCGGAGTGAACGCCGCTATCCGGTCCATCGTCAGGACGGCTTCTTCGCACGGCATCGAAGTCCTGGGGATCGTCAGGGGATACGAGGGCTTGATTCATGGGAACGTCGCACCCCTGGACCGGCGTTCCGTCTCAGGGATCATCAACCTGGGCGGAACCGTTTTAAAATCCGCCAGGTCCGAGGCTTTCTTTACGGAAGCGGGTCAGGAGAAGGCCGTGGAGACCATCCGGGCAAAGGCCATCGATGGCCTCATCGTTATCGGCGGAAACGGCTCGCTCGCCGGCGCACATGTCCTCGCTGACCGCTATAGGGTGCACGTCATCGGGGTCCCTGCCACGATCGACAACGACGTCAACGGCGTGGACCTTTCCATCGGCACGGATACCGCCGTCAACGTGGCCCTGGACGCCCTGGACAAGATTCGCGATACGGCCACAAGCCTCGAACGGATCTTCGTCGTCGAAGTCATGGGCCGCGGTTGCGGCTACATCGCCATGCAGGTCGCTTTATCCGGCGGGTGCGAGGAAGTTCTCCTCCCCGAGAAGGAATTCAGCATGACCGCGGTCAGCAGGGATATTGCCGCGGGAAACGCCCGGGGGAAAGTCAGTTGGATCATCATCGTCGCCGAGGGCGTAGCGAGGGCCGAGGACGTTGCCAAATCCATCTCCATGAATACGGGTCTGGAAACGAGAATCGCCGTCCTTGGCCATATCCAGAGGGGCGGCCGGCCGACGGCGCTGGACCGGATTCTGGCGGCCCGGCTGGGCTACCAGGCTGTTGAGGTGCTTATCGCGGGTCAATCAGATAAGTGCGTCAGCATCAAGGACGGGCGCGCCGATCTTATCCCGCTCCAAACGGCCATCCAGCCCAAGATCATGGACATGTCGGAAGATTACCGTCTCTTGAAGGTCCTCTCCTGAGCCGATTAAGAATCCTAGCGGGACGTGGACTCTTCGCCGGAACGATTTTTAAGCCAGTTCGGCCCGGTTCCTCCCGCTCGACTTCGCTTTGGAAAGTGCCTCCTCGGCCCTCCTGATGATGGCGTCGATAGACGCGTCCCCCTCTCTCAAGGTCGTCACGCCCAGGCTGATGGTCATACGGACTTCATCCCCAGATTCCGACCTGACAGCCAGGTCCTTGGAGATCGTCTTCCGGATCCTCTCGGCGAAGTTCATAGCTTGGACGAGGGTCGTGATCGGAAGAAGGAGGATGAATTCCTCGCCTCCGAATCTTCCGAAGATATCGTAGATCCGGATACACCGTCTTGTCATCCGGGCGAATTCCTTGAGGACCGAATCGCCGACTAGGTGGCCGTAGGCTTCGTTGACCTTTTTAAGGTCGTCGAGGTCGATGAGGAGACAGCCAAGTTCTGTCTTCTGCCTGCGGTGTTCCTGAAACTCCTCATCGAACCTGGCCAAGAAGTGAGACCGGTTCAGGAGGCCGGTCAACTCGTCGGTCGTGGCCATCTTCCCGAGGAGCGCCCGCGCTCCTCGGAGCTTTTTCCTCAGCCTCAGCACAAAATAGAGGAGGACGAGCAGAAGGATGACCGCAACGATCAGAGAAATCTCCTCTTCATTCATGAGCCCGACCCCCTTAATCCAGGCTTATTCTGAAGCGATCTTCATGATAAATGAAAACCTGGCAAAGAGCAATCTCATTGTGTCGTCGGCAGCCCGTACTTCCGAAGCTCCTTGACGATGGTTTTGAACTGCTTGGACTTCGAGATCTTGCCGGGCTCGACGCCTCCCCAGCTTGAGCACATGTGGCCGAGCATCCGCTCCGAGGGGTACCTGAAGGAATAGTCGATGAGCATCCTAATGGCTTTGGTGTCCTTGAAGCTGACCGGCAAAACGCGAAAACCCTTATCCAAAAAGAGGGGCACGGAGGGAAAGCCCGTCCCCTTCATGTTCTCGTACTTCCGCTCATAGTGCCAATCGCACATGATGATGTCCTTGGGGACCATGTCGATGGCCGGATAGGTATTGTTCACCGAGGCTTCCCATTCCCCATACCCTGTAGCCCTGCCGTCGATCAACCGGTCAGCCCACATGAACATTTCGACGCCCTTCTCTTTGACGAGATGGTCGTAGGCGGCGTTGACCGCATGGGCAAAGAGTTCCGCCGGATTCTTCCCCGCGCACCGGGGACAATCCTTGTCTCCGATCAGGAAGACCTCGTCCATCCCTACATGGAGGGCATCAGCCTCGAAAACGTCCAGGAGCTCGTCAAACAGGTTGAAGATAATGGGATTGAGGTCGGGGTGCAAGGGGCACCAGCTCCGGCAATAGATGTCCTTGTTGCCCGGATACTTCCCCGGCGTCTCGTCGAGCTGGGGATACTTGATGAGAAGCGGCCAGGTGTTCTCTGCCCACGACTGGTGGCCGAGGGACTGGAACTCGGGTACGAGCCGGATCTTATGCTGGCGGCAGAGCCGAACCATCTCCTTCACTGTATCCTTGGAGACCGGGTCTTCTCGGCGCAGCTCCGGATAGGAATCGAACTCGTAATTATAATCGATTTCGCAGACGATCAGGTTGACGCCTGACTTGGCCATGGCCGGGATCTCGCTGATGAGACCC
>CAZJBD010000099.1:0-8945 GCA_964544265.1 uncultured Eubacteriales bacterium | reverse complement strand
ATCGTGCAATCCGCTCTCGCTCCGGCAGCGCAGAAACAACGAGAGCTGGCCCGAGGTGTGAAAGGAGTGACGCCTGTAACCAACCAGTTCTGAAACGGGATCCAGCGACGCGCAGTCCTCCACTGTCACTCCCTTGGCACCGGCCCGGACATCAACGGCCGAGCTTACGAAGTGGGATGCCGTCAGGTTGCGAATCCACGCGTTCTCGACTGCATCCAGGCTCACGGCCATCCATGAGTGTTCCTCATCTAACGGATTTTCGGGATCGAACTCGGATTCGCATCGAAGATTCTCCACCCCCACATCCTCAATCCGGCCCGGCCAGGCATAGGTGGCAACCGTTGCGCCTCCAAGCTTTTGTTCAAGCGCGGTCGTGAGCGGCGCATCCAGAGTCACTTCGTCGCCGGATACATCGGTAATGACGCGATCCCAGACGACGTTCAACGTTCCAGGCTTCCACACCATTCGCAGCCGCCTCCGGGCATCCCTCGCGCCGACGAGGTCTATCCATTCTTTCGGACTCGGCCTTTCGACGAGGACGGAGTCCCCGGCCCGCAGGCCCGTAGGGTTTGCAACATGAAGTTTTATGGCCCCGACCGGAACATAGCCGTCGGTCACGGTACGCGCAACCGCCGTTTCGCGATCCGACCTGCCGGCGATTTCGATCAGCGTGCGGCGATCTGTGCCCGCTGCAATCAGAACGGTGGCCTCGGTCCCCTGCCCCTCGCCGCGCAACACAACCCCGCTGGCCTCTATCCGCAGCGAACCGATGATTTTATAACGCCCTTTCTTTAGTAAAACAGCGCCTCGAATCCCTGATGAGTCGGGAGCCAACCGGGCGACATAGTCGATCGCTGCCTGAATCCGGGCGCCGTCATCGCCCATGCCTGGTATAACGACGACACGCGCGGGCACATTCGGCAGTTTCGCCCCTCCGCCCCGATAGCCGGCCTGCGAAAAGTCAGGGACTCGATTGCCTAAGGCGTCAGTCGCATACTGCAGCCTTCCATCGTTGCTCAGGGCGACAACTGATGGACGGTTGGCTTGGCCGGAAATGATCGCGGCTGCTACAATGATAAGCACGCCGTCGCGGACGCGCCTTTTTGTTTTCCACGTTGAAAACCCCATCGTTTTTATTTCTTCACCCACTCGCCGGATTCTTTTTGCACCCACCAGCCCGGCGAAGCAGCGTTGTTCCAACTCTCGGCAAAGATCTTCTGGACGCGCCCGACTTGGCTGGCATCTATGTTGAGGGCTTTGGCCACCTCCGCATAGAGCTTCATCCGGTCGCTGTTTTCGTCCTTGACCAGCCCGCGCAAGGCGGCCTTGTCTTTGAGATTCAGTCCGCTTTCCTCCCGGACGTCAATCAGGCCTTTATTGTTTTCCCCGATGTTGCCGGCTTCAAACAAAGGCTTCAGGCTGGGGAATCTCTTCTTCATCGCATCCTTGAGGGCCCGGATGGCCGGATTGGACACAGTCGTCGCCTCCTGGGCGAAGGCGGATGGAACGAGGGTAAAACCTGCCTGCCCGGTCATCCTTTCCCCTTCCTTAATGACCTCCGGATTGGTCTTGTCTTCCGCTTCCTTCTTTCGGATTTCATCGACGATCTCATCGGCGGCTTTTTTGACCGTAGCTTCGGGGAAATAGATGTTGACCGTGATGCAAGAAAGAATCAGGCTGAGGGACAGGACGAGCAAGCCAAGCCCTAAAAGTTTTGTTTTCATCGGACGTTCCTCCTTATTATTTCACTTTCGATTTTTCCGATTTTCCGACTCGTTCGAGCCGGCTCATCATCTCTTTAAAGCTGATCTTTTTATCGGGCATCCTGTTAATAACATTTATACCAAAAAGCGCGGGTTTCTTCACCAAGTACTCGACGCCCTTCTCATGGATCGTCCCGTTGAGCGTGAAGGTATCGTTTTTGAGGGTGCTTGAGATGCCCATCTTCTTATAGCGGAATCCGCGGATGAACCGCATCCAGAACTGGCTAGAACCCATCGACGCTTGCTGCCCAGAGCTCAGGACCGTCAAGTTGTCGACGGCCTTCAAACTGAAATTTTGGGCAACGCCCTTCCGGGGGACGGATTCCAGGCTCAGGTTGAAGCTCTCTGGCTGACCATAAGAAATCGTCAGCCCCAGAATTTCGCCCCGGACGATGCCTGTCATTTCTCCGAAGGGAACGACGTCGGTCACCTTTTTCAGATCGAGATTCAGGAGATCGACGTTACAGGAGATAGCCCGGCCCAGAGTAAAGGGAGCAGCCACTGAGACATCGCGGATGACGACTTGGCCCCCGAAAATGGAGATCTCTGCCTGGCCTTTCGTTCGAATTTCGGAAAGCGTTATATCCAGGATCGGGAAATCGGCCCGCGCCTGCCCTGATAGAGGAAATTGGGTCGAAGCGACCGGCAGGCGGGAAAGGTCGAGACCGGACAGTTTGAGCGACGTGCCGCCGCGGAAAGCGCCCGTCCGCGGATCAAGCGCCAGTGCCGTCTCTCCGAACTCGAGGCGAGCGCCGAAGATGTCCAGGGGAAACGCATCGATACGATAGGCGTTCGGAAGGCATCTGACGGTCAAGACCGTGGGTGGAAACGAATAGAAAGGAGTTCTCATTTCCTGGACCCGGAATTCTCCCCTTTCAAAAGGCTCCACGCGTCCCAGGGCGCCGAGTGTTTCCATAGCAGGCCCATTCATATAATTAACAGGAACGTCAGCCGTGATCCCGCGCACCAAAACCTTAGCCCGGGCGCTTTCGACCGCGGCTTCGCCGACCCTGAGGCGGCCTTTGACGCTCAGCGCGTTTCCGGCCCCCTCAATCGCGAAGTCACCCGAGAGCTCGCCGCTCGTAGACTTCCAGCTTTTCGGGCCGGCTCCAGCCTGGGAATACAGCGCATTGAAAGGTTCAAGGCTCAACCGGGCCCCTGCCTGAAGACGGAACGATGACGATGCGCCCAGGTGAACCGAACCTCCGGCATGGATCTCGCCCAGCTTGGGAAAGACGATCTTGGCTGACAAGCCGTCGATGGACATCGAATCGCGGCTGAATTGGCCCGCGATATCGGCCAGCAGCGGTTGCTTGCTCCAGGAAATATATAAATCCTTCCACAGGGATTCACCCTGGGAAAGTTCTATGGATCCCCTCCAAGTAAGCGCGTCTTTGACGGGCTCGTAGGTACCCTCTATCTTCCCCACCGGCTGAAGGCCATCTCCGGCGATGGTGAAAGAAGGATCGCTGAATTTGATCTGGGACAGAGTGAACTCGCCGGAATATTCCCATACCCCCCTCCTGCCCGGCAGACTCCCGGCTTGAATCCCGACATCCAAATTCCCATCGAATTCCCAACTGGCCAGGCCCTCCGGGATAAACCGCGCCAAGAGGCCCCGCACGGCTTGAATCTCCAAACCCTTGCTTTCGAAACGCGCCTGCTTGGTGCCCTGGGGGCTCAGGTCGAACCGCCCGGCAAGACGAAAGGGGGCGAGATTCGGGAGGCGAGTTTCGAAAGCCGTCAGAACGATCGATTTATTGTTGAAGTCTAAGCGGGCGGCCCCGTCGAAATTGACCTCGTCGAATGCAAGACCCTTTCCCCCCGGAAGCAAATAGGTCAATCCCCTGAGAGTGCCCTCGAAGTCCGTGATATCCGCTGCGCTCCTCGTGGCCTTTACCTTGAAACGGGCTGAGGATTGCTGGACATCGAAATTGTCCCTAAAGATCCTGCCGGTGGACGCACGGACATCAGCCGAAGCCTCGATATCGGGTAACGTGCCGGCCAATCTCAAAGCGCCCGTGAGTTCTCCATGGAGAGAGGATTGCTGGATATTGAGATTGTCCTTAGAGATCTTGCCGATCTCGGCTTGGACAGAGGCTGAGATTCGAACATCGGATGGAGAGCCGACAAACTTCATCAGCCCCGAAAGCTGGCCACGGATTGGGAGACCGGCTTTAGCGTAATTGATTTTCATATCATCCAGTTTAACGGAGCCTTCGAGTTTTCCTGCATTTATTTGCTGGCCTGGGGCTAGAGAAAAACGCCCCTCTATCCAGACTTTGCCCTGAATCTGCGTCTTCCGAATGGCCGAAGGAAGGTAGGGAGCGGCGATCGCCTCTATCGACTCGAAGTCGTCGATTTGAGCCCGAGCGCTAAGATCCAGGGATCTGGTCTTGCCGAGAGTGGCGTAACCGGAACCGGTGACAGCGATAAGACCGGGGACGTCCAGGGCGAATTTTGTAAGAGAGAACTTGTTCTCTCCGGTCAGCCAAACGCCGTCGGCCTCGGTCGTCAAGGCCTTGAACGATTCATTTTTCCCGGCTGCGGCGAAGCGGGGTGAATCGAGCGTGAGCCGGAGCTTGATTCCGGCCGTTCGGGCAAGGGCCAGGGTTCCGTCAGCATGGAGCCGGCTCTCCAAGGCCAGGGTTCCTGCGTTCGCCGCAACCCCGATATATCTGGCGTCCAAGAGAAAATCATAAGTTCCGGCCGCACTCGTCCCGGCAAGCCCGAGATCCACTTCCTCCAGGCGAAAATTCTGGGCAGGGAGAGAAAAGCCCATCCGGCCGCATTTGAGGGAAACTCGCTGCGCGAAGGAAAGAAGACCCGCGGCTTGAAGAATGAGGCTCCCAAAATCGGTTGGCGTCTCAGAGCTTTTCCCCTGATTTACGCGGAGGTCGGCGATATCGATTTCGGCGGTATCAAAGGCGGCAGCATCTCCATTGAGCAGTTTCTTCAGCGCTCCCTTGGCTTCTACCCGATTGACCAGAATATCCGCGTTCAAAACAGGCGTTTTATAAGTTGCCCTAAGCGACGTCATGACGATGTGCAGCGGGAAGAGATCGTAATCCAGGGTCCCGATCTGGACGGCGACCCCGGTTTTTTTGGCAAGATACCTCTGAATGACGTTCTTGGTGAGCGGTTTATCGAAGACGAAAAAAAGCACCGCAACGGCGAGAAGAAGGATGAAAACGCAAGCGGCTATGCCGCCTTTGCGCAAAAGCTTTTTAAGGCCTTTCCTCATCGCGGCGGGCAATCCACGCCTCTCGGCTGGGTTTATTATAGCATTTTCCGCCGTTAATGTCGGCGGATGTCCGCTTCGCGACGCCCCTCCTCGTTTCTCTCTAGGCGGAAGCTTTCTCCCCGGCAAGGACAATTCGCCGGAAGACAAGGAAACCCGAGAGATAGAAGAGGCCCGCGATGAGGAACGCTGCGTGGAAGCCGAGGAACATGCTCACAAAGATACAAAACAACGAACCGAAGACCGTCATGAAGGAGTTTGAGGCCCAGGCCCACGGGACGAGCTTGGCCTCAAAGCGACCGAGGGCTGTGATCCCCAGAGGGAAAGGCATCCCCATGAGGAACGCAAGAGGAGCGAACATGGCAACTGCAAAGAATCCGCGGGCGCCGATCCCGAAACCAAGCAAGTGCGGGATAGCGAGAGATAGCAACTGGCTCACGCCGACGGCCAGCACCAGGAGGGCGATAGGGAGTGCGACGAAGAGCTTTGCAGGCGCCATCTTGATTCGCTTCGCATACCAGCTCCCCAGGCCTGAGAAGAGCAAGATCGAGAACAGCGAGATGGAGAAGGAGTAGGCCGGTCCGCCCACGAATACCATGAGCTTCTGGATGAGGGCGATCTCGATGAACATGAAAGCGAGGCCGAGCGAGCCAAAATAGGCCGCCACGGCACCGCGGCCCAGGTCCGTCCGGTCTCCGCGCCCGGCCTTGAGCCAGGGGTAGAGGATCCCGGCAAGGGCCAGGATGAGGATCTGGACGAGGCTGATGATAAGGGTGATGAGGCTTAAAGGGATATTGGTCGTGATATAACCTTGAGCGCCTCCCTCCTTGCGGAAAAGGTGCTCCCACTTGTAGTAATCGAAGAAGAAGGGCTTGTTGTCGGTGGAAGGTTTCACGTTGTAGAGATAGGTCTCGTAGAAGCGCGTACGGGCTGCGGGCCCGGAGCGCAGGACGGTGTCAAACTCGGTTTTGCGGTCGGTGAAGGGATCATAGGCGATTTCGAAATCGTTGGCTTTCGCCCAAGCAACGAGGTCCTTCACTTCCTCCTTTGTGAACGGGGTCTTCTTCAGAAGGGTCTCGGCCCACTTTGGCCCCTTCACGACGATGAAGTGTCGCCAGCGCTCTTGGACGCCGGCTTTCTCGATGGCTTCAACCTCCATAGCGATAAGGCGCAACGTTTCGCGCGGGGGTTTGAACCACCAGCGTGAGAAAGAGAGGATCCCTTCGGAGGTCAGATGGTCCCAGAAATCGCCCATCGCCTCGGTCGTATAGAGGTAGTTCTCCGTAAGGGCATAGGCGCCGGAGGCCAGAGCAGTAAAGGTGTCGACTCCGCTCAACTGGATCACGTCGTAACGGTCCTGAGTTTTTGAGAGAAAGTGACGGCCTTCGGCTGTCACGATCTTCACCTGGGGCTGGTTGAAGAGGCGACCCGCAAAGTCCGCATAGCGGCGGGTGATGGCTTCCACCATAAATGGGTTGACGTCGACGCCCGTAAGATGGGTCGTGTCGTTATAGAGAGCGATGAGACCGTCGATGCCGCCGCCGATCCCGATGACCAGCACGACGGGCTTTTTCTTGACGATATAGGGTGCTGCCTGAAGGTAGCCATTGAGGAAGTCCATTTTTCTGATATCGCCATCGGACTGCAGGGTGCCGGTGCATGCCTGGCCGTCCTGGCAGATGAACAGATGAGTCCATCTTGTGCGTCTGACGACGGGGGAGACGTCGCCGCTATAAGGAGAGAGCATGCGGTCGAAAGGCTTAATAACATCGACCCGCGCCACGACGTCCCACTTGCTATAGGCGACCTCGCTGGCGCCTTTCACGCGGTTGGCGAAAGGAAAAAGTGGTTTGGAGGAAGGCACATGGACGAGGTAGGGATCGTATTTTATCCCTGCAAGAAGGACCGTAGCCAGGGCGCCGACCTTCAGCCAGTTCGGAACGTCGCGGAAGCCTTTGCTGAAGGAGTCCATGACGAGGCCGACAACGCCCGCGAGAAGGGCGACGAGGAAGATCATGTTGGTCACCCCAAGGACGCGGATAGCCGGGAGGCTTACGAGAGCGCCGATGGAGGCGCCGAAGAGGTCGGAGAAGTAGACCCGGTTGATGTCTTGACGGTAGATCGTAACGATCCCGCCGAGGCACATGCCGGCGAAGTAAAAGGGCACGGTGAGCAGGATGTAGAAGGCAAAGAGGCTGATGAGCTGCGACCAATCTTGGCTCACGTTAAGCGGTTCGAAATCAATGCGGGTGATGAGGAGAAGCGAAACGACGGTAGTGAATCCGTAGGCGTAGGCGTTGCGCGCGATGAAGGCCGGGGAGAGGAAGTGGGGGTCGCGGCGCTGGCGCATCGTCATGGAGGAGCCGGCGATGCCGAAACCCAGCAGGGCGATGCCGATGATCATCTGGGTGAAATGGTGCCAGGAGAGAACGGAGAAAACACGCGTGAGGGCGATTTCGAAGAAGAGGGTCGAAAAGGCCAGGAGAAATGTCGAGAGATAAATTCGCCGGGATACGCGATCACTCATGTCGCTGCCTCCGCGTCATCTTCATTTAAGAAATTCGCCGGTCAAATTCAAGGCCGCGGCTCGGTCGTTTTGGTGACACTGTAGATACAATACGCGCTATAATCCAAGGGCAGGAATGACGGTATCGTCTTCATAGGCCTCGGCCCAAAAAGCGAATCTGCGGCCTTAATGATTGCTGTATGGCTGGAAACATGCTCTTCTTCCAATTCAGCCAACGGCAAGAATTGATAGGTCGCTTTAAGCAGAAAATCGGTCATGGGGTTTTTTACCGGAAAACCCAGGATGATCCGGCCGCCCTCTTTGGCTATCCGCCGGACTTCCTTCAAGGCCTGGAGGGGCTGGTCAAGATGCTCCAGGACACTGAGCATGACGACCCCGTCAAAACTGTCTGAGGCGAAGGGGAGGTCGAGCGCAGATCCTTCCACCAAATGAGCGGCGATGTGTTCGATCTGCGTCATCTCTTTGACCCGGTTCATTTTACCATGCATGTCAACAGCGACTAATCGTTGACAATGGAGAGCCAATTCCTTCAGAAAAATCCCGGAACCGCAGCCGATATCAACCAGGGCCTCGTATCGCCGGGATCCTAACTCGGAGACGGCAAGCTCCAATCGCTTGACAAAAAAACGGCTAGCAAGCGGAAAATAATAAAATTTCAGAGGGTCGGCGATTTCAGTCGGGCTAATATGGATCTTTTTCGGAAGAATGACCAAAGCTTGTTCCTTTTATGAACGATTAACTCTAAAGAAGCGCACCGGAAATCTTTTTATGTTATAGATCTCGAGTAAAACCGCCCGCTCCATAATCGTCGGGTACCTCTCCATTAAAAAACGCAACTCCTCTTGATTGTTTCCATCCCAGAGGAACAGGTGGGTGACCGGAAATCTAGAAAAAGTCTTTCGGTAATTATACCAATTCTTCCCTAAATATAGGGAACGGTGCCGGTTTTCAATGGTGGCCAAAGGCGCCCAGAGGCCGGCAATTAGAAAAGGCCCACTCGCCATCCTTCCTATTTCTCGAGAAGTATCCCGAACGGTGTAATCCGGCCTTCTGACCCAGCGGTAGTAGTGAACGCCCTGGATGATCAGGCCAAAAACAATGAGGCCCACGACCGCAGAGCGAAGTAACGGACGGAGGCGTCGATTCAGATCTGATCCCCGTATCGCGAACAGTTTCGGTTTCCCCAATAAAACCAGCACAAAAATGGAAATTAAGCCCAAAAGGACCAAGACTCCTATGACCAACTTTCTATAACCAAAAGAAAGCTGGCTCACAAACAAAATCCAGATGATATAAGGCCAGCCCCTCGTTAAAACAAACTTTAAGTTGATATTTCCCGAGCCCGACCAGTTCCAGATTTTCGAGAGGAGCAGGGCCGCGAGGATCATCAGAGGCGGAAGGAGGGGTATATCGT
>CAZJBD010000098.1:3857-9007 GCA_964544265.1 uncultured Eubacteriales bacterium | reverse complement strand
ACCCACAACACCCGGCTTGGGAAGCCGGTACTCTACCATTGAGCTATGCCCGCTCGAATCGCCTTTCGGAGCACGCGAATTCTAGCATATTCCGGATTGTTGTCAAGATTCGGGCCGACGTCCTGCAATCGAATTGACACGGTCTCAGGAGGAATCTATAATCTTGAGGTCTTACCGGAAAGGCGAACGCTATGCCCCATGACGAGACTCAGATCAAACAGCTTGCGGACGAGTCTTCCCGCCTCGGGAAGAGCCTCGTCATCAAGGGAGATATCTCAGGAGACGGAAACCTGGTCGTCGAAGGCCTGATCGCCGGCGAAATCGACCTGGGCCGTCACGACCTCGTAGTCGAGAAAGGCGGCCGGGTCGAAGCCAACGTGCGCGCCCGGAACGTCACCATCCACGGCGAGGTCGCAGGGAACGTTCAGGCTGCCGAAAAGGTCTTTATTTCGGAGACCGGCTGGATGAAGGGCGATATCGCGGCTTCCGTGATCTCCATCCTGGCCGGTGCCCGCTTCAGCGGCAGTATCAAGGTGGAACGCCCTTCTCCTATCCCCTAGTCGATATCGATTGCGTCCTTATCGCGTTCCCTCCGCTTCCGGTCCATTTCATCCCATTTCTTCATACAGTTGGCGTCTTGACCCTGGATCATGGAGCACTGCAGGTACTCGGAGATATAAATGATGCAGGCCCTGATGGCCTTGCCGGCCGGGGTTTCTTTGTAGTCGTTCCCGTGCATGGAAAAGCCCTTATAGTTCAATCCGGCGCCCAGGGCCTGGCCTTTGGATTCGGCCTCAATGGTGCGGGTATCCACGATCTCTCCCGTCTCCGTGTCGATAACCTTCAGATCGACGGCGATATAGGCCTTGTTCTTCTTGCCGCCTACGCTGATCCCTTTGAAGCTAACCCCGCCGCCGGTCCCCTTGACGTCCTCTTCGAAAGCCGAAACCGTCCCGGCCACCAGGTACTTGGCTCCTTTAAGCTTGCCCATCTTGACCTTTGTCGCAGGGTCGACCCTATCGGTGTCGCTGAGGTCCTGTTCCCCCAATACGGCATCGATTTCGCTCCTGTCCAGGACCTGGAAGGACCGGGTCGATGCCAGCTCGGAGGCGAGCATATCAGCCAGCTCCCAACCCACTGAGCCAGACCACCAGCCGGCGTGGGTGTGGTTTGTGAACCTCAGAACACCCATCCGAGGCTTTTCCTGGCCGAAGCCTGTCCCGGCAAAGGCCGCGAATAAGAGCGCCGCGGCCGCAACTATCCATAGGATTCTTTTCATAAAGACCTCCTTCCTCGTTCCGTTCATTTAAGACCGGAGGCATATATAGCATAAGAGCTGACTCTTGTCTACCGGCAGGAGACCTCTAAAACCGCCGATAGGATTCTTTCTCTGGCTCGCGCCCTGGCGGCAATTTGCGTCGGCATGGTCTCGGGACGTGCTATAATTAATTGCCATGCGAGAGTTTGAGCTCCATTCCGAATTCGAGCCCAAAGGCGACCAAGTCCAAGCCATCGAACGCCTGTCCGAAGGCCTGGCGAAGGGGCTGAAGCATCAAGTTCTGATGGGCGTGACGGGCTCCGGAAAGACGTTCACCATGGCCAATGTCATTGCCAGGGCCCAGCGGCCTGTGCTGGTCATTTCCCACAACAAGACACTGGCCGCCCAGCTTTACCAGGAGTTCCGTCGCTTCTTCCCTCGGAACGCCGTCGAATATTTTGTCAGCTACTACGACTACTACCAGCCGGAAGCCTACATCCCGGCCTCCAACATCTACATCGCCAAGGAGGTCACGATCAACGATGAGATCGACCGGCTGCGTCTCTGCGCTACGAACGCTCTGTTCGACCGCAGGGACGTGATCATCGTGGCCTCGGTCTCCTGTATCTACGGCATCGGCGCGCCCGAAACCTATTATTCCATGAGCTTCAGGCTGGAGAAGGGCCAGGCCCTGGGCCGCAAAAAGATCCTCGAGAGTCTCGTCGGCATCCAATACGAGCGGCAGGAAGCCGACTTCAAGAGGGGGTCGTTTCGCGTCCGGGGCGATATTGTTGAGGTCTTCCCTTCTTATGAGGACTTCGCCTACAGGATCGAGCTCGAGGACGGCCGGATCAAGGCCTTGTCCGCCGTCGATCCGCTCCTGGGAAAGACGTTGGATTCCTATGACAGGATCCTGGTCCATCCGCGGACGTTTTTCTCAACGCCCCAGGATATCCTCAAGGCCGCGGCCGACGACATCGAGCGGGAACTCGTCCAGAGGATCGAGATATTCAAGTCCGAGGGCAAGTTCATAGAAGCTGAGAGGATCGAGGAGCGGACGCTCTTCGACCTGGATATGCTTCGGGAACTCGGATACTGCCCGGGCATCGAGAATTATTCCCGCTTCCTAAGCGGCAGGAATCCCGGCCAGCCCCCCTTCACGCTCCTGGATTACTTCCCGAAAGACTTCTTGACCATCCTCGACGAATCGCATGTCACAGTCCCTCAGATCGGAGGGATGTATTACGGGGACAGGTCCCGGAAGATCACCCTCGTCGACCATGGCTTCCGTCTGCCGTCGGCGCTGGACAACCGGCCGCTCAACTTCGAGGAGTTTGGGGAGAGGATCAACCAGGCGATCTACGTCTCGGCGACACCGGCTGCCTACGAAGTCCGGACCGCAGGGAATAGGGTTGTTGAGCAGGTCATTCGGCCCACCGGCCTGACCGACCCGGAAATCGAGGTTCGGCCGGTCAAAGGCCAGGTTAACGACCTGATGGCAGAGATCGGGAAGAGGGCGAAACAAAACGAGAGGACGCTCGTCACAACGCTGACCAAGAAGATGGCCGAGGACCTGACGCGCCACTATCACGAGCTGGGGCTCCGGGTGCGCTATCTTCACTCGGACATCGAGACCCTGGACCGGGTCAAAATCCTGAGGGAGCTCAGGAAAGGCAAATTCGACGCCCTCATCGGGATCAATCTGCTCCGGGAAGGTCTGGATCTGCCCGAGGTCTCGCTGGTGGCCATCCTGGACGCCGACAAGGAGGGATTCCTGAGGTCGTCGAGCGCGCTCATCCAAACGTTCGGACGGGCGGCTCGCAACGTCGCGGGGAAGGCCATCCTTTATGCCGACACGCTCACAGACTCCATGAAGTCGGCCATCGAGGAGACGAACCGCCGCCGGAAGATCCAGCAGGAATTCAACCTCCGGCACGGGATCACGCCCCAGTCCATCATCAAAGGCATCGACGAGGTCCTGAGGAGCGTCTACGAACGCGATTACTTCGACCTCACCGGGATCTCGGAGGATAAGGAGATCTTCCTTTCCCCAGAGAAACGGAAGAAAAGGATGGAAGAGCTCGAAAAGCTGATGCGGGAAGCGTCCGCTAGCCTCGAGTTCGAGAAGGCCGCAAAGTTCAGGGACGAACTCATCCGGCTGAAGAAGCGCGAGCTGGAGCTTTCCCTATGAAGGGAGCCGAAGGGGGCGGTCGAAAAGGGCCACCGGGAGAACGCATCCCTGGCGGGCTGAAAGATAAGGTTGCGGGATTCCCGGAAAAGCCGGGCATCTATTTCTTCCGGGATGCGGCGGGCAAGGTCCTCTACATAGGCAAGGCCAGGTCTCTGCGGGACCGGGTGCGGTCTTACTTCCTGCCCGATCCTGACGTCAAGGTCCGGAGGATCTTGAGGGAGACGGCGGACATCGACTATTTGCTTACCGGCTCGGAAAAAGAGGCGGCCTTCCTCGAGAATAACTATGTTCAGCAGGTCCAACCCAAATTCAACCTCAGGCTCAAGGACGACAAGAGCTTCCCTTACTTGAAGTTGACCGTGGGGGATAAATTCCCCGGCATTTATTTCAGCCGCAAGGTTGAAAGGGACGGGGCAAAGTACTTCGGCCCCTTCAGCCCGGCTTCCCGGGCGCGGAAGTCCATCCATCTCGTGAACAGAAATTTCCGAATCCGCGGTTGCGAAGAGCCGGTCTTCAAGGGGCGCAAGAGGCCTTGTCTGGAACATGACCTGGGACTCTGCTCGGCCCCGTGCGTCGGCCTCATCTCGGAAACCGATTACGCGAAGGACGCTGGCGACGCGAGGCTCTTCCTCGAAGGCCGGACGACCGAGCTTGCGGCAAGCTTGCGGATCAGGATGCAAGAAGCGGCGGACGCGCATAAATTCGAGGAAGCCGCCCGCTATCGCGATCTCATTCGCACGCTCGAAGACATCAAGCAAAAACCCCGAACGATCTCCGTGGCCCTGGAGGACGTTGACGCGGCGGGGTTCGCCAGGTCGGGGGACGCGGCCGCTCTCCACGTCTTCTTTATGAGGCGGGGAAAGATCCTGGATTCGGGCGACGCCTTCGTCGAGGGGACGGCGGGGATCCCGGACGGCGAGGCCCTGACGGGGCTTCTTTTACGATTCTATGCTGCCGCGGAAAAACCGAAAAAGATTCTTTTGCCGTTCGAACCATCCAATGGACGCCGGCTGCGAAAAGAAGTCTTTCAGGGCTTTGAGAAGAGGACGAGCATCATCGTTCCCAAAACCGGAAAATATGCCGGGCTCGTCGAACTGGCCAACAGGAATGCCGAGCTGGCGCTTCGTAAAAAAGAACTCTCCCCTCTTCTCCACCTGGCTCAAATCCTGGGAATGCCGGGGCCTCCGGAGAGGATCGAAGGCTTCGACATCTCCAACACGGGAGGCGACGAATCCGTGGGCTCACTCGTCGTCTTTGACGACGGTGTTCCGAACAAAGACGAGTACAGGAAGTTCCGGATACGGACAGTCGTCGGTCCGAACGATGTCGCCAGCCTGGAGGAGGTCGTCCGAAGACGGTTCGCACGTCTCAAGGAAGAGAAAAAACCGTTGCCTGGGCTTATCATGGTGGACGGAGGGAAAGGACAGCTCGCGGCCGCAATCAAGGCTCTCGGCGAGGCAGGAGCGGGGAACGTCCCTGCGGTCTCTCTGGCCAAAAGGGAAGAGATCATTTTCACGCCTCATCATCCGGAAGGCATCCGGCTGGACAGAACGTCGCCCGCCCTCAAGCTCCTTCAGCATATCCGGGACGAAGCCCACCGTTTCGCCATTGCCTTCCACCGGACGCGCCGGGGAAAAAAGAGTTTTAATTAGGGGCGGCCCAAGCCAACTAGCTGATATTTAATTAATTATCAGCGTTTAT
>CAZJBD010000098.1:0-3757 GCA_964544265.1 uncultured Eubacteriales bacterium | reverse complement strand
AATTAGGGGCGGCCCAAGCCAACTAGCTGATATTTAATTAATTATCAGCGTTTATTCAACAATATCTGGCCTTAGATGAGTATTCCTGCCACTTATAACGTCCTTCTAAGATGAGGGGGGAGTTGCCATGGCAAGAGCTAATCGTCATTACGTACCCGGATTAACCTGGCACATCACACACCGGTGCCATAAGAGAGAATTCCTCCTTAAGTTCGCCAGAGATCGTAGAAGATGGCTTTTTTGGCTATTCACGGCAAAAAAAAGGCACGGGCTATGCGTTCTTAATTATGCTTTGACCTCAAACCATATCCACCTCCTCGTTCATGATAAAAATAAAAATTCTGTCATCCCACGCTCAATGGACCTGATTGCCGGTCGGTCCGCCCAGGAATACAACGGCCGCAAAAAAAGGCACGGCGCCTTTTGGGAAGACAGATATCACGCGACGGCTATCGAAAACGATTCGCATCTATTCCGATGCATGGTTTATATCGATATGAATATGGTCCGGGCAGGCGTCGTTAAGCATCCTGCGGAATGGCCTTTTTGCGGATATAACGAAATCCTTGGAGAGCGCAAGAGGTTCACTTTGATCAACATTCCGGCACTCATGCATCTCATGAAAATCAACTCATCAGATGAGCTCAAAGCAACATATAAAGAGTGGGTCAAAAATACTTTAGATCATGGGAACATGTGGCGGGAGAGTCTATGGACGGAGAGCGTGGCTGTAGGAAGCCGAGAATTCGTTAGTCGGATGGCCGCTGCCTTGGGAATCAGGTCCAGAGGAAAAAAACTAATTGACTTAGGCGGAACATGGGAATTGCGCGAGGAAAGGTCACCTTATTGGCGCCTTTTTCAGCCATAAAATGCGTATCCAAGACAACAAAGTCGGCAATAATTGCAGATTACTATATTATTATTAATTATTTAGCTTGGGCCGCCCCCTTAATATAAATATAATATAATATTAGCCCCCTTAATATCAATAAAAAACCCTTATGATCCAAGAGAGGAGGATCGCGACAGAGATGCTCAGAGCAGCAGATAGAAAAGCGATCTTCCGACCCAATTCTTTCCACAGGACGGCGAACGTCGATAAGCAAGGGATGAAGAAGCTGACGAAAACCGTAAAGACGAGAAGCTGTTCCTTGCTGATCACAGTCAGCAGCCCCTGGTGGCCGATCCCCAAAGCTTGAAGCATCATGATTAAAGAAAGCTCTTTTCGCAAAAACCCGAAAACGAGCGTCACTCCGAGTTCTCTGGGCAATCCTAGCGCTCCGGCGACAAGGGGCGAGAGGACCGCATTGATCGTCCGATCGATGTGGAAGGACTGAAGCAAGCTTAGAAAGACACTCCCGGCGATAAGAAGCGGCCAGGCAAAGGCCAGGAAAGAGCGGAGCTGGAAGTACGTCTTCTTCAGGATGTTATTAAGCGAAGGTCGCTTCAAGGTCGGGATTTCGAGGATGAGCCCCGGGGAAGGCGCCTTTGTGAAGGAGGCGATCACGCGTCCCAAGATGGCCACGAGCAGGATGTTTAGAATATAGAAGCCCAGGGCCATCCAGGGTCCTAAATAGAACGCGACGAGCGCCAGGATGACGGTCGTCCGAGCCGAACAGGGAATGAACGGGATGAGAAGGGACGTGATGATGCGGTCACGTTTGGATTCCAGGATCCGGGTCGAAACGATCGCCGGCACGTTGCAGCCGAAACCCAGGATGAACGGGCCGACCGATTTCCCGTGGAGACCGATGCGGTGCATGAAAGTGTCCAGCAGGAATCCCGCCCGGGCGAGGTATCCGAAGTCCTCTAGGAAGGCCATGAAGATGAGCAACGGGACAAAATAAGGAAGGACGATGGCGATCCCCCCTCCGATGCCTAGGACAATCCCGTCCGCTATGTGAAAGAGGATGTTCGAACCGAAATGCCTGCCCAGGTCATGGTTGATGGATGTGAACGGCTTGAGAAGAAAGGTTTCCAGCGGATTCCCGATCTTGAAGATGAGGAAGAAAAAGGCCATAAACACTGCGGCGAGGATGAAGTAGCCATAAAAAGGATGCATAATGACATCGTCGACCTTCCTGTCCCAGGGCACTTTTCTCCCCCGCTCCATCCGGCTGCTCTCCTCGGCGATCTTCAGAGCCTGGTGGTGGCGTTCGGCGGAGATGATCTCATAAGCTGGAGCGCTTCGGCCGGATTCGATGCCCCGCCGGACGCGGTCGACCTCGGCCTTGAGGCCCGGTTCGAGCTCGCCCAGCATCGCGTCGCAGAAGAGCCGGTTGGCCTCGATCATCTTGACCGCCATGAAGCGACGGTTGGCCACGATTGGGAATTCCGGAGGAAACAAACCCACAAGCTCCTCGACGCGGCTCTCGACATCCCTTGACCAGGTCCGGCGCCCCGGCCCCGGCTTTTCATCAAGTTCAAGAACCTTGAAACCCTCGTCCAACAATTCTTTCACACCCCGGCCGCGCGAGGCAATGATGGGGACGACGGGGACACCCAGAAGCAAGCCCAGCTTTCCCGCATCAATCTTGATCCCTCTTTTTTCGGCCAGGTCCATCATATTCAGGGCCACGACCATGGGCCAGCCGAGTTCGATGAGTTCGAGGGTGAATTCCAGGCTCCTCCCCAGGACAGAAGCGTCCACGACGTTGATGATGAGGTCGGGCTTTTCCGAAAATAGGTGAGAGAGCGCCGTCTTCTCCGCTGGGTCGGAAGGGCAGAGAGAATAGGTCCCCGGCAGGTCGATGATATCCAGAAGGCGGCCTTCGATTGAGACCCGGCTATGGGTGTGCTTGACGGTTGTCCCCGGGAAATTCGAGGTTTCAGCTTTCAGGCCGGCGATCGAATTGAAGAGAGTGCTCTTGCCACAGTTAGGTTGGCCGATGAAGATGACCGTCGGCGCATCACGGCCGGCCATCCAGGACCTCAACGGTGATCTTCCTGGCAATCCCCCGTCCCAGGGCGATTCGCATATCGGAGGGGGAGCTCCGGACGAGGATGGGACCTTTAAGGATAGCCAAAGAATCCAGCTCAACGACATCCCCTTTGTGGAATCCGATAGCCAGGAGGCGCCTCCGGACCGACTCGCCGCCGGCGATGTCGACGATCCTCAAAGGCTTATTGATCGGGGCCTCGATGAGGCTCATCCCTTTTGGACTCATGTTTATCACTGCCGGCATCATATCTCAATTTATTGTAGATGGGAACCTCTTATTATTTCTATCGATAATTATACTCTATTTATTTGATAGAAGAAATAGGAAGCCCTGGCTAATTCCTTGACAAAAGGTCGCTCTCTGCTATAATGCGTTCCTCACAAAAAGATGAACCAAATGAGAAAATTCGTTTCCTATCTGGTCTTGGGCATGGCCCTGTGTGCAGGGATCGCCTGCCATGATCGGTCAGCCCGAAGCGAACTCCCGTCAACGTTCATCTGGAGGAGGAGCCAGGACCTGATCGATCCAGCCGCCGGAAGGATGAACGTCTGGGGAGGATTCGAACTCAAGGACGGTTATTTTCTCGCCAACAAAAACATCGCCCGCTTCATTTTGTGGCGGAAAAAGGGCCCTTCCGTTCGCGTCAACGTCCGCTACGCCCTGCAAGGCGACCCCTGTGACTTCTCGATCAATCAGAAAAAGATGGGGAGCCTCCGCCCCTCCCTGCGGGATAAGGAGGTCGGGTTCAAAGTTAAGCTCAATGAGGGCTTCAACTTCCTGCAATTCGATAAGACGCTCAACGATGTTCTGAAGAT
>CAZJBD010000097.1:4716-9234 GCA_964544265.1 uncultured Eubacteriales bacterium | reverse complement strand
TCCTCCCGATATCTACGCATTTCACCGCTCCACCGGGAATTCCGCTCTCCTCAACTAACCTCAAGCCGAACAGTATCGAAGACAATTCCGAAGTTGAGCCTCGGGATTTCATCTTTGACTTATTCGGCCACCTGCACACCCTTTACGCCCAGTAATTCCGAGCAACGCTCGCCCCCTACGTATTACCGCGGCTGCTGGCACGTAGTTAGCCGGGGCTTCCTCTGAGGTTACCGTCAAACCCTTGCGGGCATTCTTCACCTCTGACAGGAGTTTACGACCCGAAGGCCTTCATCCTCCACGCGGCGTCGCTGCGTCAGGGTTTCCCCCATTGCGCAAAATTCCTCACTGCTGCCTCCCGTAGGAGTCTGGGCCGTGTCTCAGTCCCAGTGTGGCCGTACACCCTCTCAGGCCGGCTACCCATCATAACCTTGGTAGGCCGTTACCCTACCAACTAGCTAATAGGACGCGGGCTCGTCCTCAAGCGCCTTTCGGCTTTAACTCCGAAGACATATGTCCCGGAGCTTTATGCGGTATTAGACCCCCTTTCGAGGGCTTATTCCTCACTCGAGGGGAGATTACCCACGTGTTACTCACCCGTTCGCCGCTATTCCCAAGTATTGCTACCTGGGAACCGCTCGACTTGCATGTGTTAGGCACGCCGCCAGCGTTTACTCTGAGCCAGGATCAAACTCTTCAATTATAAGAACCCTTGCGGGTTCTCGACGAGTTTGCACGTGGCAATTTGGATCGATCTGGTCGCTCCGCTTAGTTTTCAAAGATCTTTTTTCTTTCTGTCCCGAGAAAGAAATGCCTTTCAAAAACCATATTTTCAAGTTGTCAACCAGTAAAGGTTGTCAGACTGAAGGCGCAAATAATATAGGGGTTTTCTCCTCGCTTGTCAAGATGCCCGAGGATATTATTTAAAGGAGGAAAAAACGTCAACGGAAGTTGGCCCTATCCCCTTTCATTTCAACAGGATGATGAACCTTCGTTGACGGCCGCAAGTCAGCCCGGACAGGCCTCGCCTGAAGCCAAGCGGCCGGGGCTGGCACGGATTCGGCTTAGGGATAATGGTCGAGGAACCCATGAACGGCCGAGGATTCACCTTGATCGAGGTCCTGGTAGCTCTGTCCCTGGTCACGTTTCTTATCGCGGGGACGGGGGAGCTCATCAGCCTTTCCCTGCTGGCCAAAAGAAAGGCGGAAGCCCACGCCGGGGTCATCCATCATCTCACGGATAAGCTCGAAAGCCTGCGGTCCCTTCCCTTCGAGGACCCGGAACTCAAGGCGGGCCAATATGAAGAGGAGGTCGCGACCCAAGGAGCGGACCCGGCTTTCCTCGTCGAGTGGAATATCGAAGACCTGTCCGGCGGCATGAAGCGCATCGGGATCGTCGTTTCCTCCCGCGGCCGGACGCCCGCGACCGCAAAGGCTGTACTCCTGGTCTCTGAAAAGCTGGGGTTCCGGCCATGAGCCGAAGGGGATTCACGACGATCGAGCTCCTGATCAGTCTATCGCTCCTCCTCGTCATCGTCCTGGCCGGCCTCGAGTTCTTCGGCCAGGCGCGAGCCCTTTTTCTCAAGCTCAAGGAGGCGGAGGAGAGCGAGGAGGCCGCTCTGGCCGCCTTGGACAAGATGAGGATCGACCTCGCCCGCGGCGGCCGGGGCCTCGCCGTCCCGATCGGGATGGGACTCCTCGAGGCGGTCCGCGCCGACCCGGAAAAGCTGAGCGTCCTGAGCTCGGGGGGCTCATATGAACTCCGCGAGGACTTGGCCCAGGCAGAAACGCAAGCAATCCTTCTCTCCGCGGACGGCTTGAAAAAGGGATCGGAGATCTGCGTCTTCGACTCGGACAAGGGCGAGGTCCGGCGCGTCCAATCGGTCGAAGGCACGCGCCTGACCTTCTCGGAACCGCTCGAGAATCCTTATTCAAAAGAAACAGTCGGCCTCATCGCCGTTGATACGACAGCGTTTTTCCTGGACCAGGAAGATGCGGTTATCCGCCGTCAGGTCAATTCCAGCCCCGCCCAACCCTTGCTTGAAGATGCGGGGACCTTCGCTTTCTCTTATGACCGGCTCAGAAACCTGGCCGCGATCGCTTTCACTCTCGCTTCCCACAAGGAGAAAACCTATGAGCTGTGCGCCTTCCCGAAGAACGCCGGCCTCTCCCCCATCCGCTGATCATGCGCCGGGAGGCAGGAAAGGATCGATCAGCATCATCGTGACTCTCATGTTCCTCTCATTTGCGATCCTCGGAATGGGAATGCTCCTCTTGTCCCAGGTCCATCTCAGGGCCGGAGCGGGCAGGAAAAACTCCGCCCTCCTGGACTACGCCGCTGAGAACGGCATCAAGCGCGCCCTGGACGACATCGACGCCGCCCTGACGTCGAGGGCGACGCTTATCGAGGTCACGGCCGGCTGGATGTTCGAGCTCCGGACGGACGCTCTCCTGGGAGGGATAAAAATCGTGGAGGAGCTTTTCGGCTGGTCGCTTCCCCGCTTGGCCCGGGAGACCTGGGAGGAGATGAATTGGGAAAGTGTTACGGCCTGCAGTCCGGATCGGACTGAGGACCGGGAAGATTTCCTATCGATAAATTACCGGTTCTGGATCGACTCCCAAGGCAAGCTCACAAATTTCAGGCCAAAGCGCGCCTCCCAATGCGACGCTTCCCTGCACGTTTTGGCCGGCAGGCTGCCACTCCCCTGCATTCCCCTTTTATTAAATAAGGAAGTGGATGCCGGGACGGAAAACGATTTTCTGAGTTCGAGCGGAATATCTTTCCGGGCTGCCCCCCGAAGCGGCCCGACTGCTCGACTTGAGATCATAGAGACCCCGGTAATCCCGACCGACGCGACGCCTCTCCTGGGCAAAGCGCTCCGTCTCGGCCTCTTCCGGCCGGAGGACCTCGACGCTGCCTCCGTGCGGCGGGCCGCGGGCCTCGAACCATCTAACGATCCTGTGCCCGACGGCGTCTATCTCATCCAGGACGATCTCGGATTGGGCGGCGTCTTCATCCAAGGAGATGTCGAGGAGATCGTCACGGCCATAGACGGCGAGTTCCAAGTGATCTCGTTCCGCACCAAGGACGGCGAATGGGTCCTCCGGTTCAGCCCCGCCCTTAGCCGAACTTTTTTTGCCGCGCCCGACGCGTCACAATCCTACGATCTCGTCCCGGCCGGCATCATCGCCGTCAACGGGAAGATAGGCTCCCTCGGAGGAGGCGCCCTTGACGCTTCAGGCAGCATCGTCATGGCCAAGGACGATGCAGTCCCGTCCATCCTCGCCGGGGTCAGCCTGACCATCCTCTCCTCGGAAGGAGTCACGATATCTTCTCACCTCATATCCCAGGGGGTCCGCTGGCAGGACGGGATCCCCTATGTCAAGGACGGCAGTTCCCAGCTCATCATCTACTCAACCGGGAAAGACTTCCTGGAGAGGACAACCGTGGAAGGTGGGATCTCCATCGCTGAGGGCGCCCCGGAGAACCTGACCCTCCAGGCCTCGCTCGTCGCCGGCGGAACGGGCTTCTCAGTCCAAGGGAAAGGGAAAGCCATCGAGCTTATGGGCGGCATCCAGGCCGTCGATTACACCTCGGAGGGAAATACGCTTACGATCTCTCCGGATAGGAGGCTCGCGGAAGGCCGGTCCCTTCCCGCGAACGCGCCGCTTTCGAGCGAGCCGATGCTCTACGTTTCCTTCTTCAAGGTCCTCGAATGGAAGGAATATTGAATGAGAAAGAAGGGATTTACTCTCATCGAGGCGGTCATAGCCTTGGCACTCGTCTCGCTCCTCATCCTTGCCGGGTCAGGATCGGTTTCAGGGGTCGCGCCTCGATACCAATTACAGCGCGCCGTCTGGGAGGTCCGGGCGAGGCTCAACCAAGCCCGCATCCGTTCCCTCTGGGAGGGGGTCTCCGTCCGGGTCAGGCTCAACTCCAGCGCCATTGCCCTTGATCAATACGATGAAGAGGGAAAAACTTGGAAACCCGTTCAGACGGAATTCCTGGAGGGCGTTCGAATCGAGGCCAACAACAGCCCCATTTTCCATCCGACGGGGAGCGTGACGGGCTTGACCACGATCCTCGTCTCCAATTCGCGAGGCTGCTATCGGATCACTCTGGCGATCTCCGGAAGGATCAAGGTCGTCAAGGTCTGAGGAGTGAGACTGCAGCGGAACGAGGCTGCGATTTGAAATCGTTTCGCGACTTAAGATATAAAGGATTTGACGTCAACGTGAAGAGCACGAAGTCTAAGCAAGACATTTCCACAGCTTATGTGCATAAGTATGTGGAAAAGTGAATGGTTTTTGCTTCTAAAGAATTGAGAGCCAGAGGTTTTCAATGTTTTGCACACAAGTTGTGCACCCTTTCTCAAAAGGAGACAAATATGCCGCGTAAGAACGATTTTTTGCTGACCGCCGTCCTCATAATCGCCGCCGCTATCCTCATAACAAGTCAAGCCGGGGCTGATGAGCCCATGAAGATTCTCATCGCCAATGACGATGGGGCCGACGCTCCCGG
>CAZJBD010000097.1:0-4616 GCA_964544265.1 uncultured Eubacteriales bacterium | reverse complement strand
TGCGCCAGGGAAGCCGCGTTTCTGGGAATCCCCTCGATCGCCTTTTCCCTGGAGTCTTCAAAGGAGATGGATTATGCGGCAGCCGCAGATTACATCGTTTCCATCGTCCAGAAGATTAAGAAGAGAGGGCTAAGGCGCGGGACCTTCCTCAACGTCAACATCCCCGCCCTGCCCAAGGAAAAAATCAAGGGGATAATGGTTACCAGGCTTGACCAGCGTCCTTCCTTGGAGGGCTACGAAGGGAAGACAAACCCCGAAGGACAAATCATTTACTGGCCGCTCTACAAGGAGCTTGAGGCCGGCGACCCAAAGGCGGATATCTGGGCGCTTCGAAACGGATACGTCTCGATAACGCCCATGATCATCAATCAAACGGACGAACAAGGCCTCAAAGACCTGGCCGACCTCGGGGATTTTTGATTTCTCACTGAGGATGATACAATCCTCCCTGAGCATCGAATCCGCGCCAAAGGAGGGAAACATGAAAAGGACCATCCGGACCTTTGTCATTCTCCCGGCATTCCTTCTCTGCCTTATGGCACCGGGCTCTGAGGGTTTCGCCCAGAACGTGGTGGTGGCCGTAAAAGACATCGAGCCCTTCGCTTATTGCAGCGTCAGCCACACGGGCCCCGTTTCGGAGATGCCGGATGTCGTAGGCCAACTCATCCTGGACATGCAAGCCCAGGGTCTCATGCCCATGGGGCCCATGATCGCCATCTTCCAAGGCGATCCAACCTTCCAGAAACCGGATTCCATGGAATGGGAAGTCGGGTTTCCCGTGGTGGAACAAGCGTCGATCATGGCCCCCCTGACAAGAAAACAATGGATCTTCAAGACGGTGGCCTGGGCCGTGCACGTCGGGCCCTACGAAAAAACCGGTGAGACCATCAGCCAGATCCTGACTTGGATGGAAGCCAACGGTTACAGTCAGGGCGGCCCCGTCGTGGAACAATACGAGGATATTGACCCCAAACAATTCCGGCCGGAGAGCATGAAGACTGAGATCTGGGTCCCCTGCTACAAGAAGGGCGGCTGATTTTCAGTTTTCAAACGCCCGCGGGCTTAGCTTTTTCGTAACGAAAGAGAAATCCCTGAGCAGGCCTTCACACAGATGCCGCAAACATGCTGGCCGACGAGGCCTCTGCGCCGGAACTCCTCGAGCTTTTCGTAACATCCGAGATGGTCAAAGTCCTCACTACGCTCCTTGATGGCGCCGGCGGGACAGACTGATAGGCATTTCCGGCATAGACCGCAATCCGCCGCCATCGGCTTGGACGGCTCGAGAGGCATGTCGGTCAGGACGGTCACCAGCCGGAATCGGGCGCCGATGTCGGGATTGACCAGAAGATTGTTTCTGCCGATCCACCCCAGCCCCGCCAGCCGGCCGATCTTCTTATGAGAAAGATGGCCGCGATGTTTCTGCCAATCGATCAGCTGGGAGGCCGGAATGGGGAGCGCGTGGAACCCCAGGTCCTGAATCCGGGAGGAGACGAGGAGCGCGGCCCGGTCGAGGAAGAGGTTGATCTGACGATAATGATGCAAGTAAAGATGGGTTGGGCTGTCCTGAATGTCATCGAGCACGTCCCCGGAGAGTCTTTTTCCCATGGAGATGGCTTGACCGAAACGGTTCCTGAGCTTTTCCGGGAGCGCGAACTCACCCCTCACTTGGGAAATATCGGCGACACCGAAGAGGGAGACACCCAGTTCTTTGGCATAGGCTTCTATCGTGGCGTTCATGGAGATCATTCTAAGGACCGGCTTGAAGACTGTCAATCCAAACTGAAAACCACGCGGGCGAGACCCGCGACGAGCCAGCCACAAGGCCATCCGGGTTGACGGGCCGACCGGATTGGGGTATATCAAAGGATCATCCGCGATATCGAGGAGACATCATGATCGAGAGAACGCTGGCCATCATCAAGCCCGATGCCGTAAAAAAAAGGATCATGGGGAAGATCATCGACCGGATCGAGGAAGAAGGATTCCAGATCATAGAGATGAAGATGGTGAGGCTAACCAAGGACGGGGCCCGGGGGTTCTATGCCGTCCATAAGGGAAAGCCTTTCTTCGAGGGGCTGACGGATTTCATGTCCAGCGGCGAAATCGTGGTCATGGTTCTCGAGCGGGAGAACGCAATCACCCATTGGCGCCAAGTCATGGGCGAGACCGACCCGGCCCGAGCCAAAATCGGAACGCTGCGGCGGAGCTACGGCTTCTCCATCGAGCGCAACGCGGTCCACGGCTCCGACGCCCCCCAGACAGCTGAGTTCGAAATCGGCTATTTTTTCAAAAAATAGCCTTATTTCGCCCCCGAAAACCGTATTTTTTTCCAGTTTTGCTTGCCCCTACATATTGATTTTTAAGGCGTTAGTACCACTAAATGCTGTGGCGCCATGGTCATAAAGTATTCCTTTTGAACAACTTAGGAATGCGCCGGAAGAAAAAAGGGCTTGACATTTCTCTCCCCCTATCCTAGATTATCCGCAAGCCTTGGATGAGTATGATGAGGAGAGATTTTCGCAGCCAATTCCGTCTTTAATCAATCCCTCCGATCATTTCCCAAGGCGGGCTGTATTTTATTAAGGAGGCCGCTATGCGGAAAACATTCATTGTCAAGGCCGTCGCTCTCGTGGTCTGCCTGGTCTTCATCGGACTCTCTGCATCCGGGCTGTTCGCCGCCGACAGGAAGAGCGTCAAGGTTGAGGGCCGCCAACTCCTCAGAAAGCCCGTCCAGTTCCTGGTCTCGCTCCTCCCCGTTTTCGAGTCGATCTTCAACAACCACAGAAAAGTCGTCGTCTCCAGCAGCGATTCCGGTTCGATGGTAGTGAAGCCAACTGGGGAGATCACTCTAGGCAGACCTAGCGGCGGCGACTGATCTTAAAACCTGAACCTCAATTACTTTTTAATAAAGGGATATTTCTGACAGAATCCATGCATCACCTTTAGGGGTGAGGTAAATCAACAAAAATCACCCCTTTTCTCATCTCAAGAGGCGATTGACCCTCTGTCGAGACGTTTTTATAGTCGAGAAGCAGTTTTTTGGCCCTTGTATTCTGGGTCAATAGATTGGTTCGCCCAAAAATGAGCGCTTCGATAACGGTCAAAAAGAGAACCTCTTGGGCTGGAGGCCTGTTAATCCTTACCATAGCGCTAACCGGCGGCGCGAGCGGCTTTCAAAACCGCAACAATTCCGTTTCGGCCGCTACACCCAAACCGTCCTCCGCTGGCCTATTCCAGGAGGGGGACCGACTCCGGCGCCAGGGAGACTATGAAAGCTCGGCGGCCGTCTTATCCAGATGCCTGGAGGCGTCCAGAAAAGAAGGCAATAGCACTCTTGAGCTTGATTCCCTTCAAAATCTGGGACTTGTCTACTGGAACAACGGCAAGCTCCAGGAATCCACAGATTATTATACAAAGGCTCTCGCCCTGGCTCAGAAACTTTCTGATAAAAAGAAAGAAGAGATGTGTTCTGCCTTTCTTAAGATCTACCGCCTTTATCAGGAAGCGAAAGGATTTCGGTCCTCCAAACAGCTAAAAATGGCCACAGACCGTTTCCAAGAAGCTATTGCTTTATCAAGGGATATTAAAAGTCCGGACCATGAGGCTAAATGTTTACGGCAATTAAGCGCCATATACTGGGAACAGGCTGATTACAGGGAGTTTTATAAGCTCAATGAATTAGCGGTAAAAATATCGGTTTCTATCGGCAATAAAAAAGAAGAAGGACGGTGCTTGAATAATCTAGGTTTATATTATTGGAAAATTGATAACTATGCGTCTGCGCTTAACTCCTATGAGGCCTCCTTAAAGATTGCTATGAAAGAAAAGAATATCTTAGACCAAGCAGATACTCTACATAACATAGGGGTTATTTGGGTATATCTTGGTAATTATGAAAAAGCTCTTGATTATCTTACGAAAGCATATGAGCTTGATCAAGAGCTATTTGATAAAGCTAATCTCGCGCACGACTATAACGATATCGGAATGGCATATATTAAAAAGGGATTCTTGTCTGATGACAAGGAAGACTTTAATAAGGCCTTGGGCTATTTTAGCAATTCCCTGAAACTTGCGAAAGAAGCAAATAATAAAGGAATCATTATCCATGTTTTAAATAACATCGGATCGGCAAAATCACACTTGCGATTATATTCTGAAGCCCTTGAATATTTTGAACTCGCAATAAACCAAGCTAAAGAAATTAACGACAATAATTCGTTGGGCATGTTGTTAAACAATATTGGGATCGTATATTTCAACCTAGGCAATTATGAAGAGTCTACTAGATATTACCAAAAAGCAATCGATATAGGCCAGAGGATAAATGGAGGCGATATCCTATGGGAAGCCTATCTTGAGATCGCTAACGCTTTGAAGAATCAAAAGCGTTATGAAGAAGCGATCGATAACTATGAAAATTCCATCCGGGTCATCGAGGAGATTCGGTATAATAGCGTTCAAGAAGAATTAAAGGCCAGCTACCTGGGATCGGGGAAGCGGATCGACGCTTATCAGAATCTCATCGACCTTCTGGCGACGCTGGACATTGATGAAGGCGAAGAAGAGCGTGGTATTGAGGCTTTCAACTACCTTGAAAAGGCTAAAGCGAGAGG
>CAZJBD010000096.1:0-9386 GCA_964544265.1 uncultured Eubacteriales bacterium | reverse complement strand
AAGGGCGGCTCCAGGCCGCTTCCGACGGAGGGCGCGCCCCGAGCCTGAATTCCTTTTTACACGAAAGATGCTTACACCATGATGTTGTCAGATCCCCTTCTTATCTATATAATAAAACAATGAGTTGCCAATGAAGAGAAGAATTTTTTTTATCGCCGGGGTGCTTCTTATCGCCGCCGTATTTTCTTTTTGGCAGTTGCATCTCAAGCATCCTGCAAGGCCCAACATCGTTCTGATCGTTATCGATACCTTGCGTGCCGACCATCTGCCTTTTTACGGCTATCCTAAGGAGACGGCTCCGTTCCTTTCCGGGCTGGCAGCCCAAGGAGTTGTCTTTGAGAAAGCCTATGCCGCCTCCTCTTGGACTTCGCCCGCCACGGCCTCGATCTTCACCTCGCTGTATCCTTTTCAGCACGGGGTCACCATGGGTTTATTGCTCCAGAGGCAGTTGATAGGCAAGGATCAGAACATCAAGGTCAATCGTATTCCCAAAGAGTTGACCACGCTGCCGGAAGCCTTTCGCATCAACGGATATCGGACCTTCGGTATCTCGGATAATTTCAATATTTCCGAGCACCAGGGATTCGAGCAGGGATTCGATAAATTGCTGGGCTTTTCCCACCGGGGCGGCCCATTTATCAATGAACAGATTCTCAAGATGAAGAAGGAGATTCTGGCCGAAGGTCAATATTTTCTTTATATCCATTACAACGACCCTCACCGGCCCTACAGGATTTCCCTCGAAGAGAGCGAAAAGAGCGGGCGCCGCCTCGCCGATATGAAAGCGACTTATGATAAGGAAATCGCCTTGGTCGATCGGTGCATCAAAGGACTCTATGATGAGTTCGGTTGGTCCCAAAACACCATGCTCATCATCACGGCCGATCACGGAGAGGAGATGAATGAGAAAGGCCGTTTCGGGCATGGAAAGTCCCTTTTCAACACCGTCATTCATGTGCCTTTGTTATTTTATTATCCACATAAGGGACCATTCGGCGGGAGGCGGCTCGCGGCAAATGTCTCCACGATGGATATCCTGCCGACGCTCGTTTCTTTCCTGGATTTCCCTCGGATGAAAGGGCTATCTGGGCAGAACCTCATGCCGGATGTAAAAAAAGCGGCTGAATCCGCCAACGATCGCTTTATCTATTCCCACCTGCATGTTAAAAGGGAAGGCCGCGATGATAACCTACAAAAAGTTTGCCTTCACAAGGAGCATAAATATATTTTTAGATCCCCCGACAAGCATTGGTACTATAATCTCAAGGAAGACCCGAACGAAAGAAGGAACCGCTTTTCCGACGGACGGAAGACGGCCAAAATGCTAGCAAATAACCTTCTTGCTTATGAAAAGGACTGCCCCCGCTATCATGCCGCTTCTATAGACATCGAGCTCGACAAGAAAGGCCTCGAACAGCTCCGGACGCTTGGCTATGTCGATTAGCCCATAGCAGGCGGATCACTTGACCTTCGTGCCGGGCGGCACTTCGCGGTCAAAGAAGGGGACAACGGCCTTGTCGCCGATGACGGCCGCCAAGAGCATAGCCTGGGACTCGATTCCCCTGATCCTGGCCGGCTTGAGGTTAGCGATGACGATGAGGCTCTTGCCGACGAGATCCTCGGTCGCGTAGTCTTCGGCGATGCCCGCAATCATCGTCCGCTTCTCTGTCCCGAGGTCGATCTCGAGTTTAAGAAGCTTGTTCGTGTTGGGGACGCGCTCGGCGGCCAGGATTTTCGCCGCGCGCAGGTCCATTCTCATGAATTCCTCGTAGCTGATGATGTTGGTCGCTGAGGCGGGTGTCTCTCCCATCGTTTTCTCCTTTCTGGCGGGCGCCGGCTCCGGCGCCGCCTTGGTCTTCGGTTCGGATTCGGCCTTCTCTTCGGCGAGAAAGTCCTCGAGCAGAACCCTTGGGAAGAGGGCTCTTGGTTCCTTGATCGTCTGGCGGGGGCTGAAGCCGCCGAACGTCAGGTCAGGATATTTCACGTCCTTGATCATTTTTGACTCGCCCAGATATTCCCAGATCTTGTCGCAGGAGCTGGGCATGACGGGGTACAGGAGGTAGCTAATTCCCCTTATCGCGGACGCCGCCTGGAGGAGGACTCTCGCCAGGCGCGGTCGCTTGCCGGGTTCCTTGGCCATCTTCCAGGGCTCGTGGTCAGCCAGGTACTTGTTGACGGTCCCGAGGTAGGCCCAAATCTCTTCCAGGGCCCGATTGATGGCGTAGTCCGCATAGAGTTCTTTAGCCCGGGTTTTGAGTGCATCGAATCCGGCGCGAACCTTTATGTCCTCGCCCGTTTCGGGGCCGGCCTCCCCGACGACTCCTCCGAAGTAGTTCCGGGCCATGGTCAGCGTGCGTTGGACGAGGTTGCCCAGGTCGTTGGCCAAATCCGAGTTCACCCGGTGGATGAACGCTTCGTGGGAGAAGTTGCCGTCGAGCCCAATAGGAATCTCGCGGACGAGGAAGTAGCGGAGGCTGTCGGCGCCGAATGTCTTGAGGATGATGTTCGGGTCCAGAACGTTCCCCTTGGACTTGGACATCTTGGCGTTGTCCTTGAGCCACCAGCCGTGGCTATACACGGTCCCGGGAAGAGGGAAGCCTCCGGCCATGAGGAAAGCCGGCCAGAAGATGGCGTGGAAGCGCAGGATGTCCTTGGCCATGAGATGGATCGTCGCCGGCCAAAATTTTTTGTAAAGGTCTTCGTTCCAGCCGTAGCCGATCCCGGTGAGGTAGTTGTTCAGGGCGTCGAACCAGACGTATATCGTGTGTTTTGGGTCTCCCGGGACGGGGATTCCCCACTTGACCGATGTCCGGGTGATGCTCAAATCCTTGAGCCCGCTTTCGACGAAGCTCATGACTTCGTTCATCCGGCTCTGCGGCCGGACGAAATCCGGGTGGGCAGCATAGAAATCGAGAAGGGGCTTTTGGTAAGCCGAAAGGCGGAAGAAATAGGTCTCCTCCTCGACGAGCGAAGTCTTGACTCCGCATTCGGGGCAGATCTTGTATCCTTCCTTTTCCATCGGGACGTCTTCGACCAGGAAGTGTTCGTTGGAGACGCAGTACCATCCCTGGTAAGTTCCCTTGTAGATGTTTCCCCTGTCCATGAGCTTTCGGAAGATCTTTTGCACGCCTTCTTCATGATAGTCTTGGGTCGTCCTGATGAAGCCGTCGTAGGAGATGTCGATGGCCTTCCACAACTCCTGGAACCGGCCCACGACCCGGTCGACGTGCTCCCGGGGGGACAATCCCTTCTCGGCGGCGGCCCTCTCGATCTTCTGGCCGTGCTCGTCCGTCCCGGTCAAGAAGAAAACCTCCTTTCCCAGGAGGCGGTTGAAGCGGGCCAGGACATCCGCGATGATGGTCGTATAGGCGTGCCCGATGTGGGGGACGTCGTTTACGTAATAGATCGGCGTCGTAACATAGAACTTATTTTCATCAATATTCTTTTCCACTGGTCAAACCTCCTCGGATGAGCATCATGGCCTCGGTCCGGGTGGCCGCATTCGTCCGGAAGGATCCCCTGACGGCCGAGGTCACGGTGATCGACTTCGGCTTCTTAGCCCCCCGCATGGACATGCACATGTGCTCGGCCTCGATGACGACCATGACGCCGAGGGGCTTAAGCCGTGCCTCCAGAAGGTCGGCGATCTGCTTGGTCAGCCTTTCCTGCACTTGGAGCCTCCGGGCCAGGATATCCACAACCCTGGCGATCTTGCTCAATCCGACGATCCGTCCCCCTTTGGGGATGTAGGCGACGTGAGCGACGCCGGCAAAAGGGAGGAGGTGATGTTCGCACATCGAGTAGAGAGGGATGCATTTGATGAGGACCATTTCATCGTGCTTTTCGGCCTCGATCGTTCGCAGACCCTTGGCCGCTTCCTCGATGGATCCTCCCAGGATGTCCTGGAGCATGGATGCGACGCGCTGGGGCGTTCGCCTTATGCCCGGCCTATCAGGGTCCTCGCCCACGCCTTCCAAGACGAGCTTGATCCCTCTCTCGATCTTTTTAGAATCCATCGTCTTTTTTCTCATATTCTCTCAAGGCCGTCCGGATGACTTCTTTGAGAGGGAGGCCCGTTCTCTCCGAGGCCTTCAAGCAATCCGAGTACTCGGGTTGGATATTGACGGCTTTGCCGCCCAGCCGGGATACTTTGATCCCGATCTCCTCTCCCCGGATCCGGACAATCCGGATCTCCCGGTCTAAAACCCGCCTTTCCACCGGAAAGAACCGAACCCCGATGGAACTTGTTTCCCGGAAAACGGCCTCGATCAATCTATCTATTTTATCAGCCTCAGCGAGAAGGGTCAATTTCGTTGCCAGCCGATTCTTCTTCATGACGACGGGGGTGAGGAAAGCGTCGAGCGCCCCCCTCTTGAGGGCGATCTCGAGGAAATGGGCCAGGAGCTGGGGGGTCGAGTCGTCGATCGTCGCTTCGACCACATAGACCTTCTTTTGGGGCTTGAAGTCCTTGGAGTCTCCGTAGAACGCCCTCAGGATGTTTGGCAGGCCGGGGAGGTCCCGGCTTCCGGCGCCGCAGCCGATCCTTTCGTAAGTGATCTCGGGGAAGGGCATAAATTCCTGGACCAGCGTCGAGATGACGGCCGCACCCGTGGGGGTGACGAGCTCTTCTTTGGCCCCAGCCGAATAGACCGGGATATCCTTAAGGAGTTCGGCCACGGCCGGCGGAGGGACGGGGAAAAGGCCGTGGGAAGTTCGGACAAAGCCTGTCCCTACGTTGAGCGGAGAGCAGAAGAAGGCGTCGATGCGGAGCGCCTCGGCCAGCCAGCAGGCGCCCAGGACGTCCACCAGAGCGTCATCGGCTCCCGCCTCATGGAGATGGGCGGACCGGAAGGGGCTGCCGTGCGCTCGGGCTTCGGCCGCAAACAATCGTTTGAAGATCTTATGGGCGCGGGCCTTAACGCCGTCCGAGAACGGGCTCCCTCCGATCGCCCGGTCCACGTCAACCCAGGTTCTTGTTACGGATGTCTTGCGCTCGACGGCGACGTCAACCCGAAGGCCCCGAAGCTGAGACCTTCGGGCCTCGCGGACCTCGATACGGACCGGAAGCTTAAGGCGGGCCATTGCCTTTTTGAAGATGTCCGGATCAACGCCCAGGTCCAGGAGCGCCCCCAGGATCATGTCACCGCTCAAACCCGATGACGCATCAAAATAAACATACTTCATTTTTAACCTCGGCCCCGAGTCCCTTGGGTCATCCTCCGCACTTTTTTGTCCTTAGGATACCTCAAGATGACAAACCTGTCCAGCGTTGGCCGGGTCGTTCGTCGTCCATATTCGCCGATCAATCACTTTGTTCCTAATTCCTACGCTATGACATGGATATTTCTTGCGAGCGCAATAAAAAATATCAATCTCCCCACAGAGGGGAGGGGACGCGAATCGGGAGAAGGCATTTCGGCAATTTTGGACCGATGAAGGCTCCTTGACTTGTCTCTCTATAAATTATATATCCTTACTCTCGCTCAAGGAGGCTCAATGTCCCTTTCAGGTCAAGCGGGGCAGACCCGCGCGGATATCGGGATCCTCGGAGGCACGGGGCTTTACGAAATCGATGGGATCAGGGATATCAGGGAGATCTCTCTGGACACCCCCTTCGGCAAGCCGTCCGACGTCTATGTCGTCGGGAAGCTTGAAGGAAAGCGCGTGGCCTTCCTCAGCCGCCATGGCCGGGGGCACCGTCTCATGCCCGGAGAAATCAACTACCGGGCCAATACCTACGGATTCAAGATGCTCGGCGTTGGGAGGATCATCTCCGTGAACTCGGTCGGCTCGCTCAAAGAAGAGATTCGACCCAGGGACATCGTCCTTGCCGACCAGTTTTATGATCGGACGCGCCGCCAGAATACGTTCTTCGGCGATGGGATCGTCGCCCATATCAGCTTTGCCAGGCCGGTCTGCCCGGAGCTTTCCCGCTTCCTCTACGAGGCCGGAAAGGGCCTCGGCCTCCGGATTCATCTCGGTGGGACCTACCTCTGCATCGAGGGTCCGGCTTTCTCGACTGTCGCTGAGTCCAGGACTTACCGTTCCTGGGGCTACGATGTCATCGGTATGACGGGCGCGACCGAGGCCAAGCTCTGCCGAGAGGCCGAGATTTGTTATTCGACCCTCAGTCTGGCTACGGACTACGATGTCTGGCACGTCGAAGAAAAGTCCGTCAGCGTCGAACTCATCTTGGAGAATATGAGGCTTAACATCGGCAATGCCAAGGCCATCATCAAGGCGGCCGTCGCGGCCCTCCCCACGGGAGCCGCCTGCGGCTGCGGCGAAGCTCTCAGGAACACGATCGTCACCGATCCGGCCCTCATCTCTTCCGGGGCCAAAGAAAGACTCCGGGTCATCATCGGGAAATACGTCCCCTGTTGAGGACAACTCCATGAGCTTGGTCATCATCGGTTCTCTCGCCTTCGACACCATCGAAACCCCCCTCTGCAGGCGCGAAAGGATCGTCGGCGGCTCCGGGACCTACTGCGCCCTGGCCGCGAGCTTCTTCACGAAGCCTAAAGTCGTCGGTATTGTGGGGACGGACTTCCCGAAACGGACGATCGGGCTCCTGCGGTCGCACAGGGTTGACCTCAAGGGAGTCTCGGTAAAGGCCGGAAAGACCTTCCACTGGGAGGGAAGCTATGGCGCTGATCCCAACCTGAGGACTACGGTCCGGACCGATCTCAACGTCTTCGCCGATTTCAAGCCCAAGCTTCCGCCGTCCTACCGGTCAGCGGACATCCTCTACTTAGCTAATATCGATCCGGACCTGCATGGACCAGTCCTGGCCCAAGCTCGGAAACCGAAGCTCGTGGCCATGGATACTATCCGGTTCTGGATCGAGAACAAGCCCGAGGCCCTTTTCCGGGAGCTTAAGCGCGTGGACATCTATTTCGCCAACGATGAAGAGGTCAAGCTTCTGGCCGGGGACAATAACCTCGTCCGGGCCGGCAAAAGGCTCCTCGAACGCGGCCCGTCTCTCATCATCGCCAAAAAAGGGGAACACGGGGCCCTCGTCTTCGGAAAAGACTTCGTCTTTGGCGTCCCGGCCCGGCCGTGTGAAGATGTCGTCGACCCCACAGGGGCTGGTGACAGCTTTGCGGGCGGATTCCTAGGATACCTCGATAAGGTCGCAAAGATCACACCCAAGGAGGTCCGCAAAGCGGCCGTCTACGGGAGCGTCGTCGCGTCCTTCGCCATCGAGGACTTTGGCATCGACCGGTTCCTGACGCTCACCTTCGCAGAGATCGAGGCGCGTTTCCGCGAGTTTAAGAGACTTGTGTCTTTTTAAAAGCGAGTCTATGATAACCATGGATATCGAAAGGGGAAGCGAGGATGGCTGAGATCAAAGAACCCATGGAACCGTATCGCATCAAGGTCATCGAGCCCATCCGGTCGACAACCCGGAAGGAGCGCGAAGCCCTCCTGGTCCAGGCGGGATTCAACGTGTTCCAGATCGCCGCCGACAAAATCACCATCGATCTCCTCACGGATTCCGGGACCTCGGCCATGAGCGACAACCAATGGGCTGGGATCATGACAGGGGACGAATCCTACGCCGGGGCCAGGAACTTCTTCCACCTCGAAGACGCGGTGAAAGACATCTTCGGCTTCTCCCATGTCATCCCGACACATCAGGGTCGGGCGGCCGAACGCATCCTATTCGAGGGCACGGTCAAAAAGGGAGATTACGTCCCGAACAACATCCACTTTGACACGACTCGGGCCAACATCGAGGTCCTTGGGGCCCGCGCCGTGGACCTGGCCGGTTCCTCGGCCTATGATCCGGACTCCCCCCATCCCTTCAAGGGGGACATGGATGTCGATCGTCTCAAAAAGTTTATTGAAAGCAAAGGCGCGAAGAAGGTTCCCCTGGTGATGCTGACGGTGACCAACAACAGCGGAGGAGGCCAGCCAGTATCGCTGAAAAACATCAAGGAGGTCAGCCGGGTTTGCCGGCACTATGAGGTGCCCTTCTTCTTCGACGCCTGCCGCTTTGCCGAGAACGCCTTCTTCATCAAAAAGCGGGAGAAAGGCTACGCGGAGAAGTCCGTCCTGGAGATCGCTCAGGAGATGTTCTCTTATGCCGACGGGGCGACCATGAGCGGCAAGAAGGACGCCCTGGTCAATATCGGCGGCTTCGTGACCCTTGACGACGACGCTCTTTCCGATAAGCTGAAGAACCTTCTCATCATTAGCGAAGGCTTTCCCACCTACGGGGGGCTGGCCGGGCGTGACCTTGAAGCCGTTGCCCGCGGGCTGCGCGAGGCTCTGGACGAGGCTTATTTGGAGCACAGAACAGCGCAGGTGGCTTTCCTTGGAGATCTTCTCGCCGCAGGGGGGGTCCCGTTTTTCAAGCCCACGGGCGGCCACGCCGTCTACGTCCTTGCGGACCGGTTCCTGCCCCACATCCCTAGGTATCAATACCCAGGCTGGGCCTTGACCGTTGCCCTTTACAGGGAAGCCGGAATTCGGGCTGTCGAGATCGGCGGGGTGATGTTTGCCAAGAAGGAAGGGAGGTCGGGGAAAGAAGTCTTTCCCGAACTCGAGCTTGTCCGCCTGGCCATCCCGCGCCGTGTCTATACGGCCTCCCACCTCCGCTATACAGCCGACTCTCTTATTGAACTCTATGCGAATCGGGATAAAATCAAGGGGATGCGCATGGTCAGGGAATCGCCTTTCCTCCGCCACTTCACCGCCCGGCTGGAGGAGATCTAGAAGGCGCTCGGAGACCGTTCCGGATTACTTGATCCGGTAGAACCACATCAATGGAAGCCAGAACGAAGATCCATAGGGAATTTTTTTGTGGTTGACCAGGACCTCGGTGTCTCCCCATTCATAAACCAGGTTCCAGAGATCGAAAAGGTCGTCGACCTCGTCTGTGGAATATGTGGCGGAGTGGTGGACCCATTCTCCGGTCCCCTCTTCTTTGTATGTTGGGTTCCGGCGGGCGAGTTCCACAGCCCTTGCATATTTGGGGGAGATTTTATACCCGAAAACCAAAGTGATGTTGAATTTTTGAGCCTGCGATCCCGACTGAAGGATGTCGGCCAGCTTTTCTTCAACAGCACGATCGGCCATGAACAAAGTCTAGCCTAAAATCCGAACGTATTCAAGACAATAACGCAGGTCCGATCATTCCAGCTTGAGATCGATGCTGCCGATCCCGGCTTCAACTTTCACGTCGATGGAGACCGGTGTCCGCCCGTAAGCTTCGTTCGTGTAGGTGTGTCCTCTCTTGTCGAAGCCGTGGGCATTGATCGAACCGAGCCCTCCGTCGACCTCGATCCGGACCCCGATATCTCTGGGCAGCCGGATCGTCCCGCTGCCGACGCCGCCTTCAATACGGGCCCTCAGGGCCTTCGTCCGGGGGCCTCCGAGGT
>CAZJBD010000095.1:9051-9403 GCA_964544265.1 uncultured Eubacteriales bacterium | reverse complement strand
CCTTCAGGTCAATCGATATCAGCCTCGAATTTGAAGGCCGGAGGGGAAGATGAGGGACGAGGCGCGGACGTTCGACGTCCTCATCCTGGGCTGCGGCATCGCGGGGGCGAGCGCGGCCCTGGCTGCGGCCAAGGGCGGCCTACGGGTCGCCGTCGTCACCAAGGCGGCGAACTTTGAGGAGTCGAATACGTTTTATGCCCAGGGGGGCATTGTCTCCTTGGGGAAACACGACTACCCTGAATCCCTTAAAGAAGACATCATCGAGGCTGGTGACGGCATCAGCAATCCCGAAGCCGTGGACATCCTGACCGGGGAGGCCAAGGGGTTGGTAGAGAGCATCCTCATCGAGGAG
>CAZJBD010000095.1:0-9041 GCA_964544265.1 uncultured Eubacteriales bacterium | reverse complement strand
ATGGAGATCGCGGCCCTCGCGAACCTCCTGGAGATCGAGGAGCTCAAGATCCCGTTCTCACGCTCTGCGCCCGACGAGCTGGATTATGCCCAGGAGGCCGGCCACTCCCGCCGCCGCATCCTGCACGTTCAGGATTCGACGGGCCGGACCATCGAAGAGAAGTTCATCCGGGCTTTGAGGAAGCACCCGACGATCACGTTTTTTACGGACCACACGGCCGTCGACCTCCTGACCATCCCCCACCACCAGAAGGACCCTATCGCCTATTACCACGAGCCGCGCTGCGTCGGAGCCTATGTCCTGGATAATAAGGCCGGCAGGGTGAAGTCCTTCATCGCGCCCTACACCATCTTGGCGACGGGTGGTTGCGGAGCCGTTTTCCTCTATACGTCGAATCCTAAGGATTCCACCGGCGCGGGGTACGCCATGGCCCTGCGGGCGGGCGCCCGCATCGTCAATATGGAATACATCCAGTTCCATCCGACCTCACTCTACAACCGCGATGCCGGCGGCTTTCTGATCTCTGAGACCGTAAGAGGGGAGGGGGCCCGGCTGAAGACCCGGGACGGCCGGACATTCATGGATAGATGCAGGCCAAAAAGGGACCTTGCGCCGCGAGACGAGGTCACCCGGGCCATCTACGAGGAGATGGTCAATACGAATTCAAACTACGTCCTCCTTGATCTGGCCTCTTATGCGAAAGTGGACATCAAGAAGAGATTCCCTTATATCTACAAGACCTGTCTCGACGTCGGGATCGACATCACTCGAGAGCCCATCCCCGTCGTCCCGGCCGCCCACTATTCCTGCGGCGGCGTCCTCGTGGACGGCCTCGGCAGAACTTCGCTCCAGGGGCTTTTTGCGGTAGGAGAGGTCTCTTGCACCGGCCTCCACGGCGCCAACCGGTTGGCCTCAACTTCGCTCCTCGAAGGCCTGGTCTGGGGGACGCGCGCCTCCCGGCACATCGTTTCGGTATTCAACCCAGCCCTTCCGATCAAGCCCTCGGACATCCACCAATGGTATTACCCGGAAACTGTCGAAGAGATCGATCCGGCCCTCATCAACCAGGATTGGCTCACGATACGCTCCACGATGTGGAACTACGCCGGAATCATCCGGACCCAAAAGAGGCTTGAGCGGGCCAAGGCCGATCTTGATTACCTTCGCCATAGGATCGAGCAATTCTACAAACAGGCCCGGATGGACGCCAAAGTCGTCGAACTTAAGCACGGGATCCAGGTCGCTCTGATGATCACCCACGCCGCCCTGGCCAACCCGGTCAGCCGGGGAGCGCATTTCATCAAAGACTGAGCGATTTTCCAGAGACGTCGGGCGACTCATTCGCCTGGGAGCCTGGCTTTCTGCGTATTTTAAAGCGATGGGAGCAGGGCCAGGCGACTTTTATCCATAGCGGGGCAAAAGAAATTGTTCTATAATAACAAAATAATCTCGACCTACGGGAGATGCCGATGGCTGACAAACAGGACGTGAAAATGACGCTCAACCTGCCCCAGACGTCCTTCTCGATGAAGGCGGCTCTCGCAAAAAAAGAGCCCGAGATGATTTTGAAGTGGCAGACGATTGGACTCTATGACAAGATCCTCAAGAAGAGGGAAGGCCGGCCGGCTTTTGTCCTTCATGACGGCCCCCCATACGCCAACGAGCGCATCCACCTGGGCACGGCCCTCAACAAGATCCTCAAGGACTTCATCATCAAGAGCAAGAGCATGCAGGGGTTTCTGGCGCCTTTCCTTCCGGGCTGGGACTGCCACGGCCTGCCTATCGAGATCCATGTCGATAAACTCCTGGGCGAGAAAAAAAAGGGCATGTCCTCGATCGAGGTCCGGGAGGAGTGTCGGAAATACGCCCTTAAGTTCATCGATGTCCAGAGGGGGGAATTCATCCGGCTGGGCGTGCTCGGGGAGTGGGACAAGCCTTATCTCACCATGAATCCCGCCTACGAAGGGGAGGTCCTCCGTTACCTGGCAGCCTTTTTCGCTTCGGGGAACATCTACAAGGGGAAGAGGCCCGTCCATTGGTGCCTCCATTGCAAGACGGCTCTGGCCGAGGCAGAGATCGAGTACAAAGACCGCAAATCCCCCTCGGTCTATATCCGGTTTCCGTTGCTTTCCGATCTCTCGAAAAAATACCCCGTCCTGGCTGGGAAAAAGACCTCCGTCATCATCTGGACGACGACACCCTGGACCTTGCCGGCCAATATGGCCATCGCTTTCCATCCCGACTCCGAATATGCGGCGGCCGAGATGGGCGGCGAGGTCTACGTCCTGGCCAAGCGGCTCCTGCCCGTCGTTGCCGAAGAGCTGGGTTTTAGGGAGTTTAAGGTCCTGGCCGAATTTCCTGGCCGTGAGCTCGAGGGCCTCAAGGCCAGACACCCCTGGATCGACCGCGATTCGGTCTTCGTCCTGGCGGATTATGTTACCCTTGAGGATGGCACGGGCTGCGTCCACACGGCGCCGGGGCATGGTTATGATGATTACATAACCGGTATGGCATACGGAATAGAGATTTATACGCCGGTCGACGAGGAAGGGAAGTTCGTTCGGGGGGTTGAAAGATACGCCGGCCTGAACGTCTTCCAAGCCAATCGGCCCATCATGGACGATATGAAGCGGGACGGCTCGCTCCTCAAGGAGAGCGAGATTATGCACTCCTACCCGCACTGTTGGCGTTGCAAGCAGCCGGTCATCTTCAGGGCCACCGAGCAGTGGTTTATTTCCATGGACGCCGCGGGCCTGAGGGACAAAGCGCTTGAGGAAATCAAGCACGTCACCTGGATCCCGTATTGGGCAGAAGAGAGGATGGCCGGGATGGTCAAAGGACGACCCGACTGGTGCATCTCCAGGCAGCGCTCCTGGGGCGTTCCTATTCCGGCCTTCACCTGCGAGGGTTGCGGGAAGCTTTTATCCGGCGCCGAGATCGCTCGTTACGCGGCGGATATTTACTCCCGGGAAGGTTCGAACGCCTGGTTCGTAAAGAGCGCCGAAGAGCTTCTGCCGCCGGGGACAAAATGCCCGTCCTGCGGGCGAACGAAGTTTGTCAAGGAGAACAACATACTCGATGTTTGGTTTGAATCTGGCGCCAGCCAGAACATCCTCGGCAAGCGGGACGACCTGCCTTGGCCGGCCGACATTTATATCGAGGGCCACGATCAGCACAGGGGCTGGTTCAACAGCTCACTCCTCGTCGGGATCGGAACCAAGGGCCATTCACCCTATAAGATCTGTATCACCCACGGCTTCACCCTGGACGAGGAGGGGAAGGCCATGTCGAAATCCGCGGGGAATGCCGTCGCACCCTCGGAGATCATCTCCAAGAACGGGGCCGAGATCCTGAGGCTTTGGGTGGCCATGCTCAATTACAAAGAGGATGCCAAATTTGGAGAAGAAACCCTTCAGCGGCTTATCGAAGCCTACCGAAAAATCCGGAACACGTGGCGTTTCCTCTTGGGGAACCTCTATGACTTCTCGCCGGCCGTCGATTCTGTGCCGGCGGACAAGATGCAACTCCTCGACCGCTGGATTCTGGAAAAATCGGCGGACATGCGGCGGCGGGTCCTCAAGGCCTATGAGGATTACGAGTTCCACGTCGTCTTCCACGCCATATACGATTTTTTCACCGTCGAGCTGAGCTCTTTCTACCTCGATATCATCAAAGACAGGGCCTATTGTTCGGGCCGAAAATCAGTCCTCAGGCGATCGGCTCAGACGGCTCTCTTTCTCGTCCTGAAGGATACTTTAGCCCTGATGGCTCCCATCCTGCCCTTCACCGCTGATGAGGCCTGGGACGTCATGCCCGCTTTCGAGGGCAAGGAGGAATCGGTTCATCTCGGCCAATTCCCGGGGGCGGGCCAAGACTGGCTCGATCCGGCGGCCGTCAAAGAGATGGACATGTTGATCCTCGTTCGGGAGAAGGTCCTGAAGGAGCTCGAGAAGGCCAGGGAATCCAATCTCATCGGAAACTCCCTGGAAGCGGCCGTGGTCCTGAGCGTTCCCCCGGGTAAGATGGAACTCTTGAAAAAGCATGAGGCGGCCCTGGCCGAACTGTTCATCGTCTCCAAGGTGACGCTGGAGGAAGGAACGAGAGAGGACATCGGGATCAAGGTGGAGAAGGCGGGGGGAGCCAAATGCGAGCGCTGTTGGAATTGGTCCGATTCCGTTGGGAAAAACGCCCACTATCCGGCGTTCTGTGCCAGGTGCTCGGACGTTGTGAAGGGCATAAGGAGATGAAGAAGCACGCGCCCTATTTTTTGCTGATCGTCGGTTTGGCCGCCCTCGACCAGCTTACCAAGGCCCTGGTCATGGCGAAGGTAGGCCTGTATGAGACCATCCCCGTCGTCCCCGGCTTTTTCAATTTTACGCGCATCCATAACAAAGGAGCGATCTTCGGATTCTTTTCGAAGTCCGACAAGCTTCCGGTTACCATCCTCCTCAGCGGGGCATCGTTTTGCGCCCTGGGCTTCGTCGTCTATTATTTCGTCAAAACCCCTCCCGGGGAAAGATTCACTAAGATCGCCTTGACTATGATCCTGGCAGGAGCGCTGGGCAATCTGTTCGACCGCCTCCTCAGAGGATACGTCATCGACTTCCTGGATGTCCACGTCAAGCAGTGGCACTGGCCGTTCTTCAATATCGCCGATTCCTGCATCACCATCGGCGCCCTTCTTCTCATCGCCGTCTTTTTTAGGAGAAAGCCCGCATGTTCCCCATCCTCCTAAAACTCGGGCCCTTAACGCTCCACACTTATGGCCTCCTCATGGCCGTGGGTGTCGGACTTGGCATGTGGTTTCTTTATGCCCAGGCCCGCAAGCAGGGGCTGGACGCGCCCAAGCTTCTTGACGCGGCCTTCTATACCATCATTGTCTCCCTGGTTGGGGCAAAGCTCATCCTGTTCATCAGCAATTTTTCTTATTACAAAGCTTATCCGAAGGAACTTTTTAGCCTGGCCCGATCGGGCGGGGTTTTCCAAGGAGGGCTCACGTTTGGAGTTATCTTCGCCCTTTGGTACTTTCACAAAAAAAGGATTCCCACCTGGCCAGCGGCTGATATCATCTCTCCTGCCCTTGCTCTGGGCCATGGTTTTGGGCGCATCGGATGTTTTGCCGCAGGCTGTTGTTATGGGAGCGTCTGTGAGCTTCCCTGGGGAGCGGTTTTCAAGAATGCTTACGCCCATGACCTGACCGGTATTCCTCTCAACGTGGCCCTTCATCCGGTCCAGCTCTATGAGGCGGTCCTTAATTTCCTCAACTTCGTCGTCCTCTTTCTTGCCTTGAAAAGGAAAAGGTTCCACGGTCAGGTCTTTTCTCTGTATATCATCAATTATTCCATCATCCGCTTCATCACCGAGTATTTCCGGGGGGATCACCCCGATAAAGCCTTTCTCATCCAGGGTTCCACGCCCTTTCTCAGTTTGTCCTACCCCCAAGTTTTTTGCGTCCTGGGGATCGCCGTCGGAGCCCTGTTTTTAATCGTGATGAAAAAACGCCAACGTGGCTAAAAGGGAATTTGTCGTTTCCGCCGGCTCCGGCCCTGGCCAGCGCCTGGATGTTTACCTCACCGAACGTCTCGAGGGTTTAACGCGCTCCCGTATCCGGAAGCTCATCGATGAGGGAAAAGTGACGGTCAACGCGGCTTCCCAGAGGGCCAGCCACAGACTGAGAGTGAATGACTTGGTCGAAGCCGAGATCGGAGATGAGCCTTCTCCGGCCCTTCGCCCTCAAGACGTCCCATTGACTGTCCTTTATTCCGACGACCTGATCGTGGTCATCGACAAACCTTGCGGGCTGGTCGTTCACCCCGGCGCCGGAAACCGCGAGAAAACCCTGGCCGGCGCTATCCTCTATCGTTTTCCGGAGATTTCCGGATTCGGCCCGGCCGAGCGGCCGGGCATCGTCCACCGTCTTGATAAGGAGACCTCCGGAGTCATGGTTGTCGCCAGGAGCCCGGGCGCCTATGCCTCTCTTCAGAAGCAGTTCAAGAACAGGGATGTCAAGAAGGTCTATTTGGGACTCGCCTGGGGCAAGATGCCCGCCGAGGGCCGCATCGACTGGCCGATCGGCCGTCACATCAAACACGGCCAAAGGATGTCGATCCGGACGCGGAAGCCGCGGCCGGCCGAAACGTTTTACAAGGTTCGGGAGCAATTTAAGGGGATGACTCTTCTCGAGATCCGGCCGGTTACGGGCCGAACCCATCAGATCCGGGTCCACATGGCTGCGGCCGGACATCCCCTGGCCGGTGACTCCCGCTACGGCCGGAGGAAAAAAGATCCCAAGTTCCTGCGCCTCTTCCTCCATGCCAACCGCCTGTCATTTATCCACCCGGGGACGGGGGAGAGGGTCGAGTTTAGGTCCGAATTGCCTCCGGAATTGGCCAAAATCCTGGAAAGCCTCAGGGAGGTTAGTTCATGATGAGTTTTGCTATGAAGGCCAGGGGGCAGATCGGCGCCAAGGGCGGGAGATTCGAATAATCGGGGGATTCGTACAATTTTGCATTCAGGTAAAGAGAGTGAAGATCTCGATCAAGGAGGGTGTCATGAGAAAGAATCCGTTACTGAGTCATTTTTCCAAATCGGAGTTTCTTTTTTTGTTGGGCTTATTCGCGGTCGGGCTGTTGGCCGGACCGACATTCGCCCAGCAGAAATATGAGAAGCCTCCTAAAGAAATCCTGGATGTTCTAAACGCACCGCTGCCTCCGACTCCGTTCTTGAGTCCCAAACGAGATATGCTGGCCCTCGCCCAGCCTCTGGTCTATCCGGCCATCTCTGACCTGGCTGAGCCGATGCTGCGCTTAGCCGGCGTGCGGATCAATCCTCGCAACAATGCGGAACGCAGTTTTATTTATTATTGGGTCGGGCTGACTCTGAAGAGAATCTCCGATGGCCGCGAATTCCCCCTAGCCCTGCCTGCTGGAGTTCGCCGCCTGGGTCCTCTCCAATGGAATGCCACCGGGACCATGTTTGCCTTCACCAACGAGGCTTCTGAAGGGGTCGAGCTGTGGGTCGTGGATGTGGCTACTCAAAAAGTGATGCCGATTTCCGGCCTGCGTGTCAACCCGCTATTGAGGTCTGCGGTGCAGTGGATGCCGGATCAGAGGACGATCCTGGTAAAAAGCATACCTGCCGAGCGAGGCGCGCCGCCGGAACCCCCTCTCGTCCCTCCGGGGCCGAAGATCCAGGAGAGCCTGGGCGTGTCTACGGCGAGCAGCACATACGAAGCTCGGGACGTCCTGAAGAATTCCCATGACGCAGATCTGTTCGACTACTACACATCTTCCCAACTTGCCTTGGTCAACGTCTCATCGGGAGATGTCACCAGGATCGGCAAACCCGGCGTTATCGGCGAGGTCAAAGCCGCGCCCGGAGGGAGTTATATACTGGTTGAACGCATTCACCGTCCGTATTCATACCTGTGCGCCTACTACCGGTTTCCCAAAGAGGTGGAGGTATGGACGACAGCCGGCGACTTGGTTGAAACGGTAGCCAGCCTGCCCCTTGCCGATGAGGTCCCAATCGACGGCGTGCCCACCGGCCCCCGAAACCATACCTGGCGTCCGACCGAACCAACCACCCTCCTCTGGGTGGAAGCGCTTGATGGCGGCAATCCCAAGACGAAGGTTCCCTACCGCGATCGCGTGATGAGCAAGCAGATCGGGGGGACGGCCGTCGAGTTTTGTAAAACCGAAGAGCGGAACGCCGGCCTGCAATGGATCGAGACAGGAGGGCTGGCTCTTTTGTCTGATTATGATCCCGACCGCCATTGGATCCGCACTTATATCATCAACGCCGATCGTCGTTCGGTGCCTCCCCGGCTTCTTTGGGATATAAGCGAGGACGATCGGTACAAGGATCCTGGCTATCCTGTCTACCGCGTGTTGCCCACCGGGACTTCGGCGATTCTCCAGCAGAACGAATGGATCTATCTTAGAGGCGGGGGCTCATCCCCGGAAGGCGACCGTCCGTTCCTTGACAGGTTGAACCTGCGGACGCTCAAAACTGAGAGACTCTTCCGCTCGGATCGCGCGAGCTATGAGTTCTTTGTTGCTTGGCTGAATCCTGCGGCCGGGACCTTTATAACTCGGCGAGAATCGCCCGCCGACCCCCCCAATTATTTCGTACGGAGATTAGCCAAAGGGCCGTTGAAAGGAGTTGCCGAGGGAGAGGCGATCCGGGCTTCCGCCTCGCGCCCTTTCACTCAATTCCCCAACCCGACCCCTCAGCTCAGCGGCATCAGCAAACGTCTCGTGACCTACAATCGAGCCGACGGCATTCCCCTATCGTTCATGCTTTATCTGCCGCCGGGATATAAAGAGGGCACTCGTCTGCCCACGATGGTCTGGGCCTACCCGCTCGATTATGCGGAGAAGGGAGTGGCCGGGCAGATCGAGGGATCATCCAAACTGTTTACGACGATACGGGGTGATTCCAGGCTTTTCTTCTTACTTCAGGGATATGCGGTATTGGATAACGTCGCGATGCCCGTGGTTGGTCCTCCGGAGACGGCTTATGACACGTTTGTCGAGCAAATTGTCGCGAACGCCAAGGCGGCCATAGATAAGGCGGTCGAGCTCGGGGTAACGGATCCGGAGCGGGTCGGTGTCGGCGGTCACAGCCATGGAGCGCTGATGACGGCCAACCTCCTCGCTTATTCGGACCTTTTCAGGGCGGGCATCGCACGGAGCGGCGCCTTCAACCACACCATGCGCCCCTTCGGATTTCAGAATGAACGGCGCACGTACTGGCAGGCCCGCGAGACCTACGTCAAGCTCTCGCCAGTCCTGCAGGCCGACAAAATCAACGAACCGTTGCTCTTAATCCATGGGGAACTAGACCAAAACCCGGGAACCGTTCCGATGCAGTCGGAAAAGCTCTGTGATGCTGTTCGTGGAGTCGGGGGGATCGTGCGCTTGGTCATGCTCCCCTATGAAAGCCATGGCTATGCCGCCAGGGAGTCTATAGAGCACGTCCTTTATGAGATGTTGACCTGGTTTGACCGCTACGTGAAAAACGCTCCGCCCCGCACGAAG
>CAZJBD010000094.1:0-9426 GCA_964544265.1 uncultured Eubacteriales bacterium | reverse complement strand
CCGACGGGACTGGTTCCCCCGGGGGGCCGGGGGCCAAGGGCGGCTCCGTGCCGCTTCCGACGGAGGGCGCGCCCCGAGCCTGAATTCCTTCTTACACGAAATGAAATGCTTACGGATGAGGCATGAACTACGAGGCCGGCCTTATCAACGTCCTCCCCTTCCCTTCTGGCTCGCAGAGATCGTTATAGGGCGGGTCGTTATGTAGGCCGCGTAGGTGAGCGAGGAAACGCTGGAGATGAATCGCTTGGCCGTCCTCGGGCCGCTGGTCGTCTTCGTGAAAACGCTGATCAAAAAATCCCCGTTGCCGGTAAAGACGATCCCGGCGTCATGGCAGACCAAACGTTCCAACCCTGTTTTATGGGCCACGATGGTGTTTTTCGGCAACAGCCTGGGAATGCGATCGTTGACCTTTTGGGACTTGAGGAATTCCAGCGATTTCTCGGAGACCGAGGGACACACGCATCCTCTACTATAGATTTTCTCCAGGATGTCCGCCATTTCCCGGGCCGAAGTGTAGTTCTCGATGCCCCTATCGCGGGAGCGGAAATCCATCATCTTTCGGGAGAGGTTGGTCTGTTGGAGGCCCATCTCCCTGAAGGTCCGGTTGAGGTAGTCGAATCCCAGAAGATCGATAAGCATGTTCGCGGCCGTGTTGTCGCTGTAGGTTATCATGAGTTCGACGAGCTGTTCGATCGTGTAGGCCGATCCCGAGGCCCTCGTCCGCAAGACTCCCGAACCCCCGGCCTTGTCCGACCTCTTCAGCTTCATGTTGTCCGCCAGGGATAGCTGGCCTTCCTCGGCCGCCTTTAGGCAGGCCGCCATGATGGGAACTTTGACCATGCTGGCCGCCGGGAAAAGCAGGTCGGGGTTGACCTGAAAAGTCCAGCCGGTATCCAGGTCTCTGATGACCAGGCCGATCTCTCCCCGGAAGGTCTTCACCCTTTTGCGCACGGCCTCTTCAAGGGCGGCCAACTTCGCTTCTCTGGTCGCAGGGACCGCTTGGGCGGCGGAAGGCGATAGCTGATTGGCTGCGGACTTATGCAAGACGAAAGCCGGGGTCACGGCCATCGTGAAAAGCAGGCAAAAAACGGCGCTTCTTTTCATCATGCGCAAGAGGACATTTTATAGCCAGAAAGGCGGTTCCTGTCAACCGGCAGAGATGAGCAGCATATGCCAGGACAAACAGGTTGATTGGGCTTGGCCCCTCACTCCGTGGAGAGAAGAAGCTCCTCGATCACTGCTTTTTCAGATCGATGTTGCCGCTGAACGTCGAAAGCTGGAGGGAGGCTCCCCCTTTGTTGACGACACCGTGCAGCTCCCGGGAAGACACCTTGCCTGACACCTCGATAGGAAAGTCCGAATCAATGACGCCGCTGAAGCTTTCGGCGTCAAACTCGAACGCGGAGTCCGCGGGGATGATCATCGTGATGTCGCCGGAATGGGACTTGAGGGCGTAACGCCCATTGGATTCGATCCTGCCCTGGTAATCAACATTTCCGCTCAGCGATTTGGCGCTGATCGACCCGGCCTCGGTAACCTCACGCATCTCAATCTCGCCGCTGACTGTCTCGGCCTCGACGGAGCCTTTGACGCTGGTTATGGTGATATCGCCGGAAACCGTCTTGAGATACACGTTGCCTGTGATGCCCCCCAAGGTCAACTCGCCGCTTACGGTGTGGAGATCCGCTCCGGCAGCGGCCTTGTTGAGCATGACATCACCACTGACGACGCCCACTTTAGCCGCTCCTCCGATCCCCTCGAGCTCCACGTCGCCGCTTACGGACTTCACTTCGGCAGAGGCCTTGGCGGGGATCCAGAGCTTGTAATCTACGGAAACGTTGATCGAGTTCCCTCCCCAGAACTTCTTTTCATGGGGATATTTGGTCTCGATACGAAGGAGGCCGGCCTCTTTGGTCACCTCGATGGTCACCAAGCCGCAGTTTTCCTTAGCCTGGGAGAGCGAGGGCGCTTCGGAGACCTTGAGGGCGTCGATTTTGACCTCCTCCCTATCCCAGGTCCGGATCTCGACGTCTCCGGAGACGTTGCTTAAATAGACCTTGCCGTCCTTGGCCAGAGCTTCGGTTTTTTCGAACTTTTCCTCGTGTCTCTCCCTGGCCATGACCTCGGCTGACAGAAAAGTAAATGCGAGCCCCAGACCCGCCAAAACGATCCAAACCTTAGTTCTGTGGATTTTTTTCATATTCGACTCCTTTATTCCTCTCTTATTACAAGACCTGCCCGAGCTCTTCCTTCGGGAGGCTCTTCCTGTTCATCTCCAGAAGATCGCCCATGAGGACGATCTTCTCTTTGTAAGCGGCCAAAAGGTAATCCCGGGCCTGGACATTGTCCGGTTCTCTCTGGACCGCCTGCCGACAGGCCTGGATCGTAACATCGACGGCCTCGAGGTTCTTTTCGAACATCTCGGTCACTTCGGGCGAAAGCTTGCCTTTGCCCCCGGCGATGGCTTCGTTCAGGGACATTACGGCCAGCTCGTAATAACGCTCGGCCTCGTCCAGCTTGGCGAGCGTTCTTTGCTCCTGTTGATCGGGTCCTTCCATGACCAGGTTTTTACCCTTCCGCATGCTGAAGAAAAGAGCCGCTGCAGCGATGACCATCAGAGCCAAAGTGGCTGCCGCAAAGGCCAACCGCCGGCCGCCCAAAGGCGAGGTGGCGAAGGCCGGTTGCCTGTCCCCAATAGGGACAACCGCTCCATCCCGTAGAAGGGCGCGGATCCTAGTCCAGGCCTTGGTCGGGACCTCCGGGGCACCGAGTTTCCGGGAGTCCCTGGCTATGGCCCGAAAGTCCTGGAGGAGCTCCCGGCAGGCCGGACAGGATTCAAGATGTCGTTCCAGGCGGGCGGATTTGCCCGGGTCAAGAACGCCATCCGCGTATTCGCTGCTCCACCTAGCCGCTTTCGCACATTTCATGGCTCGTTCTCCGTTACAAAACGCCCTTGCTTTTCAGGAGGCCTCGGACCTTCAACCGGGCCTTGAAAAGTTGAGATTTCGACGTCCCCACCGAGCAGCCGAGGATCCGGGCGATCTCGTTATGTTTTAAGCCCTCGACATCATGGAGCACGAAGACGCTCCTGAGCTTGGCCGGAAGGACCTGGATTGCGTCATCGATTGGCTTCCCGATCTCCTTCTCGTGGGGGTCATAGACGGCCTCCTCCAACCTTCCTTCGATCTCGCTCAAGGAGACCGTCCTCTCCGACCTCAACTTCTTTCCCCTCAAATAGCTGTAGCAGGTATTCAAGGTGATCCTGTAAACCCAGGCCGGAAAGGTTTCTGGATTCTTGACATCCCCGAGATGGGTGAAGACCTTGAGAAAGATATCCTGCAGGAGGTCCTCCGCGACGACGGCATTGTAGGTGTGGCGATAGGCTACCTGGAAAACCCGGACCTTGAACATCTCATAGATGGATTCTATGGCCCGCTCGTCACCGGCCCGGCCCTGGGCGAGAAGCTGCCTGAGAACGGCGACATCCTTGGGGTCAATGGTTTGGTCTTCGGTCACTGAGGTCCAAACTCCAACAAACCGCTCCCGGCCGGGGCAGAGACCATTATCCCCGATTTGCTCCCTGAGCGCCAGAGTCAAGATCTGAGTGAACACCTAAATTTCCTTCCTCACAACGAATAGATGGTCCAGGAAGGAAAAAGGTTGCCTTTTCAGTAAGGGTCAAACCTACTCTTTTGACAAAGCTGTCAAAAGAGTAGGTTTGACCCTTACTTGTTCTTACTTGTTATTGCGTCCAGGCGTAGCCGAGCTTAACGAAGAACGTCCTATCGGTCCGGGTGATATCGATTCCCTGGGTCCCGAAGGAGTTGTCCGAGTAGCCTAGGAAGAGAACGGTCTGGGGATTGATCTTGTAAGAAAAGAGGAACTGGGTGAAGACCGAGTCCGACGTCTTCGGGACAGGAAATCCGTATAGCTCTGGGTCCCGGGCCAAATTCTGATACTGGACGATGACCCGGATAAAGGTCCGGACGTTGAAGTTATAGACGAGTTTCCCCTGGAGGAGGTTGGCCGTGTAGATCTTTCGCCCCCCGAAGCTCAGCCGTTCGAAGACGTGGGCCAGGTTGAAGTTGAAATGGCGGCTGAAATTATACTCGAGGGCAGGAGAGAGGTCGAGGACATCCGCCTTCCGGGAATTCGCGTAGTCTATGGCATCCCCTGTCCGGGCGGTGAGCTGAAAGACCGCGCCGGAGAACGGTTTCACCTCCGCAAAAAGCTGGAGTCTGTTCAGGTCATAGACTTTCCCCTCGTAGTATTCCTTTGACGGCCCGGCGGCGACCTGGAGGGTGGATTGATATGGGCCCTGGTAGAGGGCGTAAAGCCTGAGTAATTGATCCGTCATCCTTCCCTTAATGCTCTCGGTCCGATAGCCCTGGAAGCCGAACTGAATCTGGGTGAACCATCCGTTCGGCTTCCCCCAGAGAAGCCGGATCAGGTTCGCCTGGGCCTGGCGTATATCGACTTGAGGGACGAATCCGTAGTCGGCCCGGAAGTTGGCGCTCAAGGCGTTCAAGTTGAGCCAGTAAACCCAGTCGCGGCCGAGGTGCTGCAAAATGATCGTCGCGCCGTTCCCGCCGAAAGGTTTCTCGGGCTGGCCGTAGCGGCGGGCGAGACTCAACGGATATTCGGTTTCCGTATGCAGGTACTGAAAAGAGAGGGACTTGGTGCGAGAAATCTGCAGAAATCCGTCGAAACCCAGGACGTGATTGTAATAATCCTCCGCGGCCCGTCCCGTATAGAGCACGCCGACAGTGGAATTCCTCCCGACGTCGTGCCGGTAGCGAAAAACGCCGCTCGCGACGTCCCCGTCCAAGGACTCTGAAGCCGACCCCTGGTTCGAGGGGAAGATCAGGTTGTTAATCCGGTCGTAGGCCCCGAAGAATCCGATCGCGCTTCGTCCGATCTTGCCCGTCAGCTTGACTCCGCCGGCAGGATCGGCGACCGTCCGGGTGAAGACCGCCTGGAGAGGCGTCAAGAAGAAGTCCCCGCCTTCCAGGAAGAAAGGCCGCTTCTCGGGATAATAAAGCGCGAAACGTGTGTTGACTTCGAGTTGGGCCACGTCGGCTTCGACCTGGGAAAAATCGGGATTGGCCGTCGCATTGAGGATGAGGTTGGGAGTTACTCCCCAGCGGGCGGTTATGCCCGGCTCCGCTTTGACCTTGCCCGCCTCCATGGGCCCGGCCGGGAAATCGTTCCGGACGTCCGTGCGGTTGGCCGTCAGCGTCGGGTCGAATTCGAGGTTGCGGCCGGGAGTGATGCCCTCGATTCCCGTGAGCTTATTGAACTGGCAAAGGAGGCAGGCCGTGTCCCGGTCCCTTCTGTGGGAGGTTATCCGGTGACGGACATTGCGCGGCCAAGATCGCTCGGCCGAGATCCCCCACGTCTGAGAGGCTGTCCCTTTCGGGAACCGGAGCTGATTGAAGGGGATGGCGATCTCGATGGCGTATCCCCAGTTCGTGATTTTCCCGGCCGCCTCCCAAATGGCATCCCAGGAGAAGTCCTCATAGCCCTCGGATTCGCTGAAGTTGGCGTCGGCCTGGACGCCCAGCGGATTCACCCGGAACTGGAAGCCGCGGCGCTCGTCGTTGAAGGGATCGATGATAACGCTGATGTGATCATCCTGGATGAGCGTATCCGTAGCATCCCGGTCCATGAGGTGGGCTCGGATCTTTTTAGGTTCCGGATCGAAGCACCGGAAGGCGATGTAAAACTTATCACGATCATAGGTCACGAGGCAATCCGTATCGACGGGCGGAGGGACGTTGTCGCCGGGCAGCCATTCATAAATGAGCTTCATGACCGCGGCCTTCTGCCATGCCTCTTCGTCGAGCACGCCGTCGATTCTGACCTTCGAGGGGGCAGCGGATAGCGCAAAGGTGGCGGCCGCCGGCTTTTTCGCTGTCTCCTGAGATCTTGTGCCGGACGCCAAAACCGGCGGAACGGCGTTGATACCGATCCCTATCAAGGCCAAAGAGGCGAGAACGAACAGCCGGAAGCGGCCTTGGGTTCTTGTCATAATCGAACTCCTTTTTTCCAGGACAATTCGTCCTTATATACGTGATTCGCGACGGATTGGTTTGCCTGCAGGGATTCCACCCCTATTTTTTGACCTGCCGAGTCTTCAAGTCGAACTCGTTGCCGTCGGTCAGGGCATGCATGACCAGGTTGGTGAAGCCGATGTTTTGGTTCGGCAGAATGGTGAACTCGGCCCCTGCCGGATCGTAAACGATGACCTGCTTCGAACCGATGACCTCGAAAGTCTCGTCGGGCTTAACCAGGATGGCCGTCGATTCATCGACAGCCACCCCGGCAAGATCGGGGTGCTCGGCCAGAAGGCTGATCAGCCGGTTGTACCTCTTTCTTGTGACGAAATGCTGGTCGATGATCGCCCGCCTGACGAACCCAAAGCCGCGCGTCGTGACGACGTTTCTGGCTTGGAGCGTCTCGAATTCATGGCCCGTTTCGACCTTTCGGACTTCATCGCCCGTAATCATGACCTCACTCATCACGGCCGCGCCTGCGCTCGTGCCACCGATGATACATCCTTGCTCATATAGCTCCCAAAGCTTCTTGTGGACAGGCGTATCCAAGAGGACGCCGGTCAAACGGGATTGGTCGCCGCCCGAGAAAAAGACGCCGCCGGCGCCGTCAAGAAGCTCAGCGCTCTCCGGCCGAAGAGCCTGCTCGCGGGTTAGAAGGCAGGTCTCAACGCTTTTAGCGCCGAACTTCTTGAAATCGGAAGTCTCCTCGGCCGCCGATTCCTCGGGAACGCTGCTGGCCATGGGAAGAATGATGATCTTGCCCGAATTGACTCCGTTGGCAAGGTCCACGAACCGTTTCACCATCTCGTCCGGCCAATCGCCGCCTCCGATAATAAACAAATAACCCTTGGGACCGGGGCCCGCGCAGAGAGGCAAGGTCAGCAAGGCAACCGCGACCAGGATGAAAACTCGTTTCAATCTCATCCTCCTTCCAAAGGGGCGGCATCGGCCGCGTGAAATGCCATTATAATAAATATCAAATCCTATCTGCAATTTTGGGCCTGCATGAAAGTGTCTCTTCTCGTATGATAGAGACAAGGACGCAGGGGCGATTCTTGCTTCTCCTCTTGACAAGGGGATAAAATAAACGGGTATTATTTCGGGGAAAAAATACGTTCGTGTACATTCGCGCCAAGACGATTTCGGAACTAACGCGTGGGAGTCAATCATGACCAAGTCGAATCCAAAGGGAAAAAGGACCCGCGCAGGGGCGAGAGCGCCTATCGCGGCAAAATCCAAAAGCGTCAAGCGGCCCCTCGGACGCGCCGGCGATAAAGAAGCCCAGCCTTCAAGAGCTCAAACCAAACGCCCGATCGACGTCCGCCTCCGGTCCCTCCTTCATGCCATCCCGGACGTGGTCTATATCAAGGACGCTGAAGGTCGCAACCTCATCGTGAATAGGGCATTTGAAAAATTCGCCGGACGCAAGTCGAAAGACATCATCGGCCGGACCGACGACGAGCTTCTTCCCCCCGAGCTGGCCGCGAAATGCCGACGGAGCGACGAGACGGCCATCATAAGCCGCAGCCCCGTCCGGTTCGAAGAAGACTGCGCAGGACCCGACGGGGACCTCCGCTATTATGAGACCATCAAGTCCGCCATATTCGACGGCCGGGGAAAAGCTCATGGGCTTGTCGGGATCAGCCGGGACATCACCGAGCGCAAGGCCTGGGAAAAGAGGCTTGCGGAAAGTGAGGGCCGTTTCCGAAGTCTCTTCGAGAATGCGACCATCGGCCTCTACCGGACGACCCCGGAAGGCCGCATCCTGATGGCCAATCCAACCCTGATCAGGATGCTGGGATACTCCGATTTCAAGCAGCTATCCAGTCGCAACCTCGAGGAGAACGGATTCGAACCGAGCTACTCCAGAGCCCAGTTCATCCGGCGCATAGAAAAAGAAGGGGAGATCAAGGGATTGGAAGCCGCCTGGAAAAGGAGAGACGGCACGATCATTTATGTCCGGGAAAGCGCCAAGGCCATTCGCGACGCGGACGGCAGAGTCCTTTGCTACGAGGGGACCGTCGAAGATATCACGGAGCGAAAAAAGCGGAACAGGTCCTCGAAGAGAGCGAACGCCGTTTCCGGACGATATTCGAAACCGCTCGGGAAGCCATCTTTCTGAAGGACCGGGATTCCCGATACACGCTCATCAATCCGGCAATGGCAGCCCTCCTCGGCATCCCGGCAGCCGATTTGATCGGCCGAACCGACGCGGAGCTTTTCGGAAAAGAGGGGGCGGCCGCTATCGTCTTGGACGACCAAAAAGTCCTGGCCGGCGCGATCCTCCGGGAGGAGCGCTCGCTGTCATTCCGGGGAAAGACGAACATCTTCTCTGCAACCAAGGTTCCGATGCGAAACGATAAGGGCGAGGTCACGGGAATTTGCGGCATCGCCCGTGATATCACGGAGCGAAAAAAGATGGAGGAAGCCCTGCGTCTCTCCCTTCAAGAGAAAGACATCCTCCTCAAAGAGCTCCACCATCGGGCCAAAAACAACATGCAGATCATCTCGAGCATCCTCAACTTGCAGGCCGGGAGCGTCAAGGACCCGGTCGCCCTGGAGTGCCTTCGAAAGAGTCAGACCCGGATCCGCTCCATGGCCCTCGTCCACGAAAAACTCTACCGGTCCATGGATTTCGCCAGGATCAATTTCGGCGAGTACCTTCGCAGCCTGGCTTCCGCCGTCTTCCAGTCCTGCCGGATCGATTCGAGCCGGGTTAAACTCGACTTCAAAGCCGAAGACGTTTTTCTCGACATCAACACGGCGATCCCCTGCGGCCTCATGGCGAACGAACTCATCGTGAATGCCCTCAAGTATGCTTTCCCCGATGGAAGATCCGGAGAGGTCAGAATCAGGCTCAGCTCGCTTGGGCAAGACAATTATCGGATCGTCATTTCCGACAACGGGGTCGGTATCCCAAAGAATATCGACTTCAGGAATACCGAATCGCTGGGCATGCAGCTCGTCACTCTCCTCGTCGGCCAGCTCGACGGGACGATCGTTCTCCAAAGGAAAGGCGGGACGACGTTCGACATCGTCTTCAAAGACCAGAAGAAGAAAAAGTAGGCCGCCGGATTACGGATCTAACGATCGTTTAGGAGAACGTCGATTTCCAGTTTCTCTCCGGCCTTGAGCCGGGCCGGCCGTGGGAACGAAGCGACAACGCGTGCGGCATCCTGTCTGAAGGAGGTCCTCAAGGATTCTCCGCCAGAAGTTACCTTCATGGAAGCCAGTTTTCCGTCCCGAAGCGACGGAGGGAGCGAAAACGCGAATTCCTTCAGTGTGACCTCCCCGGAACGGGCCTCAAGACTGAGGCGCACTGAGTTGCCGTCAGCCGACCGTTGGGAAAATACCCCCCATCCCCCGCCCG
>CAZJBD010000093.1:0-9588 GCA_964544265.1 uncultured Eubacteriales bacterium | reverse complement strand
CTCTTATAGATGACGAGTCTTCTTCTTATGAATTCCCGGATAAGGAAATAGAGGAAAAGTGCAACTCCCAAGGCCGCAACCAACAAGAGGCCTTCCCCATACCAAGACATTTGCGAAGCGCCCTGAACGTCCATAGCGTTCCCTCCTGTCAGCACCCTTACATTTTACACATCAACCAACCTTTTTCAACCCGCAACCGATTGACTTTCCTAATTTCCCAGGGTATAAGAATGGCAAAGGTGATATTGTGGGCAAAAATCATCGTCTCCATCCCGTTTTGGGAATCATTTTATTAGCTCTCTGCCTTTTCTCCTGGGGTTGCAGGACCGGGATCGGTCCCCGGCTCGTGGCCCGCGACCGTTTCGATTACAACCAGCAGATCATCCGCTCTTCCAACGAGCAGATGCTCTTGAACCTCGTCCGTCTCCATTACAATGACATCCCCCTCTTTCTTGAACTGGGCAGCGTCGTGGTTCAGTTCGGGATCGAGGGCCGGGCCTCAGCCGGAGGCAGCTTCAATTTAAATTCCCCCCAGGGCGATCAGGGTGTCCTCGACCTGGGCGTTTCCTACGCCGAACGCCCGACCATCGTTTACGAGCCTCTCCAAGGCGAGGAATTCGCCACCCGCCTTCTCTCCCCGATCCCCCACGAGACGCTTGTCCTTCTAGCCCAAACGGGCTGGAGCGTCGAACGCCTCATGCTGATGTGTGTTCAACGCATCAACGACATTTCCAACGCGCCCACAGCGACAGGCCCCACGCCGGAGGATAAACCTGATTACGAAGAATTCGCGAAACTCGCCGGCCTGCTCCGGCGGCTTCAAAGGGCGGGGCTCTTTGAAATGAATTGGGAACCCGAAGCAAGCAACCGGATAATCCGTTTTTGGCTCGCTTCTCCGTCCGGCCCGCTAGACCCTTACCGAGAAGACCTCGCCGCAGTGCGCAAGATGCTAGGGCTGCCGGAGAAGCAAACAGAATTCACGATGACCGACTTTCCCTTCAAGCGTCAGCCAAATCAAGTCGGGATGCGGGGCAGGACCATGCTCGGGGTTCTTTTTTATCTTTCCCATGCCGTCGAATCTCCGGAAGCCCATACGAAGGCAGGGCTGGTCGTTCAAACAAAAGATGAATACGGGAAGCCTTTTGATTGGACTAAGGTCATGGAAAAGATCTTGAAGATCCGCGTTCATTCGGAAAAACCGCCGGATGCCTATGTGAGCGCGAAATACCGCGGCTATTGGTTTTCCATCGCCGATTCCGACCGTAACTCAAAAGCGACATTCAGTCTTCTGAGCTACATCATTTCTCTCCAAACCGCCCGGGCTAAGGGGAAATCCCCCCTGTTGACTCTCCCTGTCGGACAATAGCTCAACGTTCTGAATTTTCGCCTCCTCGATCCCAGGTACAGGAAAGAATTTTATTTTCAAGTTCATCTTTTAAGTTACGCGGTTTGAGGGATTAAAGACTTTTTTTCTTTAAGGAGAAAATAACCAAAACCGACGGTAAAGAACAGATAAATAAAAACGATCCCCCAGCCCAGGAGGTTCAGGCCTCCGGATAGCTGGATGATCAAAACGGCCACCAGGGCGACGGCATCATAGACGAAAAGGTGAAGCAAGATCGCCCACCGGGCGACGGACTTTTCGACGCCCCTGGCGAACCAGGTCAGCATAAGATTGCCCATGACGGCCGCTCCGTATTCTCTGGCCGTGAGGGCGGCTCCCAGCCCTAAGGGCAGGCCGAAAAGCTTAAGAAGCGGCCCGGGAACAAAGAGCATGAGAGGTCCGAAGACAAGACAGACCAGGGCCTTGATGATCATCAAGGTTTTTAATTTCATTTTACCCTCCTTCAATAAAATACATTCGCCGTCCGCGCAAGACTACGATGAAATGCTGTATCTCGTTCCGGCTGTATTTAAAATGAACTGATCGGGCATTTCTCGGGCGAATGCCGTGATCGCCTCAAATCCCGTGCAATGGGTTGGGACGACATAATCCGGGCGAATGGATTTAATATCCGCGATCGTTCTCTGAATCACGTCCGGCTTGGCTCCTGACAGATGAAACCCTCCGATGATCGCGTGAATCTTCTCCATCCCGGTCATTTTTTGAGCGTGTCTGACCGTATTGACAATTCCTCGATGAGCACAACCTGAGAGGACAACCAGGCCTTTTCCTTTGGCATTCAGAACGATCGCCTGCTCTCCGATAAAATCTTCCTGAACAAATTGTTCCCCTTTTTTAGCCACAAAAACAGGAGGAATTTGCTCGTAATCGGTGACCCGTTCGATCCTTCCGGTGAGATAAGCGCCCTGGACGATTGGAGTGGAGGCTTTAACTTCTACGATTTTTACCAAATCTAACCCCTCAATGTCCTCTCTTTTCAGTGCCAAAAGGCTCAAAACGCTGCCATTGGGTCTTCTCATATAGGTTCCGACAAAAAAACCTTCTCCAACATAGAAAGGAGTGCCCTGAGGGATGTCCGTCCGTTTAGCCTTAAGCAATTCCACCAGGGCTCCTTGATGGTCAAGGTGATCATGGCTTAAGGCCAGGGCCTCAATCCGCCTTAAATCGATTTTCAGCAAATCGATGTTCTTTTTGACTCCCTGAAAATCGGTGGCGAAATCAAAAAGGAACGCGTGGGACTGGGCATTCACCAAAGCCTCAACATGATAAGCCAGGCCATGCTCGCCGTGCAGCACGCTTTCCAGTGCGGATGCCGTCTCGACATGTCTTCTGGCGATCTTGTCATTCGGTCGGAGGGCATCAACCAAATTATCCGTAATGACCGTGATGATGATTTTTTCGGCCTCGGGTATCTTCACTCGCTTGGGAGCCATAACGCCATCCCCCACAATATCCGACATCACGAAAACGGCCCCTGTTGAAGCCGCCGTCTTTAACAATTCTCGTCGATTCATCTTTTTTCCCATGGCATGCCCCGTTCTCCGAACGCTTTGATACGTCAAGCGGCCTCAGTGCACGATTCCTCGCTCACTCCACAAAATGCCTGTCAGGCTCTTTCATTGCCGGCGTAAAAATCGAAAGAACGACCAAGGGCTCATTGCCGGTTTGCTTGACAGAGTGGTTTTTAGCAGGGGGGTTGAAATGAATACTTCCAGACTTAATATCGACCCATTGATCATTGACCAGCATTTGCCCGTTCCCCTTGATGACATAAACGGTTTCAGCATGTGTTTTGTGAAAATGCGGCTTTAATATGAAACCCTCAATGGCTCTCACCACGAATAGGCTGACCGTATCGTCTTGGGCAACATTGATCATCTGACCTTTTTCACCAGCTTTTAAAGGATTGGCATTGAGTATTTCTTCTATGGTCGTGATAATCTGAGAAGGCATATCTGCGGCATTGATCGAAGCCGGGGTCGAAATGAAAATGAACAGAAAAATGCCAATTCCGTATACAATTAAATTTCTTCCTGATTTCATATAGATGGCCTCCTTCCTAAAGCTGAGATCATGGTATTCCCGGAACTGGACAGATGTCAATGATCCGAATCGGAGCAATTTCGGGCGGCCCGATCCAGTCCCTCGCGGATTCTGAGGGACGAATGAGCTTCGGACAGCAAAAAGTTTTTCCGGGTGGGGTGCGCCTCGGACCGGGCGTAAAGCCGTGTTATAATGATCCGGCGGTTGACGTGAACGGCCGCCGCCTTTGCTCTTCGGCCCATCGATTGAGACAAGACCGCGGACTTTAAAGCTCGGACAGGAGGAGTTGTCATGATGGAATTGCCCGAGGCCTTGACCATCGCGGGGCAGATCAATAAGACAATTCGCGGGAAGCGCATCTCCGCGCTGACGGTGTCCCACACGCCCCACAAGCTGGCCTGGTATTATGGAGAACCGAGAAAATATCCCGATCTCCTTATCGGCAAAACCATCGGGAAGGCCGAGGCCCACGGCAGCCTGGTGGAGATCGAGGCCGGAAACGCCAACATCCTCTTCGGGGAAGGTGTCGGAATAAGATTTCACGGTCCTCAGGAACCCCGGCCTTCCAAGCACCAGCTCTTGATCGAGTTTGGGGACCATTCTGCTCTGAGCGCCTCCGTCCAGATGTATGGCGGATTGGGGAGCTTCCTTAGAGGCGAGTTGGAAAATCGTTACTACAAGGTTGCCACGGAAAAGCCTCCCCCCGTTTCCCCGGCATTTAACAAGGCCTACTTCGACCGCATCATCTCCGCTCCGGAGGTCAAGAACCTCAGCCTTAAGGCGCTTCTGGCCACGGAACAGAGAATCCCCGGACTCGGGAACGGCGTCCTGCAGGATATCCTGTTCAAGGCGAGAATGCATCCAAAAAAAAAGGTCCACGCGCTTTCCGAAAAAGACCATAAAATCCTCTTTGATTCTCTTAAGGCCACTCTCTCCGCGATGGCAGCCCAAGGAGGCAGAGATACCGAGTTAGATCTCTTCGGCCGTCCCGGAGGCTATAGAACCCTGCTCAGCAAAAATACGGTGAATAAGCCCTGCCCCATTTGCGGGACGCCCATCAAGAAAGAAAGTTATATGGGCGGCAGCGTCTATTATTGCGAGACATGCCAGAAAACATGAAATGAATAAAGCCAGCATGACCCTTGGGGTTTTGGGTCTGGAAATCATCCTCGCCGTGGGAATTCGGATGTACGCGCGGCTGGAACGCCCTGCCGGCGAGGGAACGCCGAAAACCGACCTGACGGTGCGGATTGACCGCAAAGGCCCATACCTTATCCTGACCTCCGACTCGGCCATCTCTGATTACGCAGAGGCCCTCCGAACGGCCAAACAGCTCCACCCGGAAGCCGTGATCGTGAACTTCGACCCCAGCCGCCCGGAGAGCGCCCGCGGCGCGCTGGAACGATACGGTCCGCGATACGTCATGATCGTTTTGAGGCCTGAAGAGCTGGATGCCGTTTTCGCCTGGGCGTGGATCAAGCTGGCCGCTTCGATGGATGACGACCCGTTTCTGGACACCCGGACCGGATTCATCACCGGGGAATCTCCCGCCGCCGCCGCGGCTTTCATCAAACGGATCTTCGATACGGTCGAGGGGCGTCTCCGCCTGCCCGGAAGGTTTATCGATAACCTGGGCCCGAATTTGATGGCCGAGAAGACGGCCTGGTACAAGAATCCCGGCGCCTTCATGATCCCCTGCTACGAAGGGCGGTTCGGCGCGGCCACGATATCCCACGGCAGGCAGGGGTTTTCCCGAGAGCGGCTCGGGGAGATGGCCGGGGCGGGGTTGATTCATTACGGAGGTCACGGGTATCCGGACCGGGTTGTCGACAGCCTGAACGGCGTCTACATCCGCAGGCTGAAGCTGGCCCCGTGCGTCTTCTTCAACGGAGCCTGTTATACCGGAGTCACGGACCGCTGGTTCGAGTTCGGAGAACGGATCAAGGAACGCCACGTGGACCCGAAAGTCTGTTTTTGCCTGGGCGTGCTGGCCAATAACGCCGTCGCCTATCTGGCCGCCCTCCATCCCGACCACGGGATTCCCGTCTATCAGGAGATGGAGCGCCTGGCGTATACGGGCGTATCCCTGGGCGAAATCATGCGCGGCACGCACGACACGGTTATTCTGGCCTCCGGGGCCAACCCGTTCGAGCCCCCGGCCGTCAAGGAGGGGATGACCAGCCCTGCTTGGGGGCCGGCAGAGATCATGCTCTTCGGTACGGCCTCGCGCATCCTGTTCGGCGATCCTGCCATGATCCCGGTTGAAGCTTTTTGCGAGCCTCCCTTCACGGTGACGGCCCGCGAATCGGAGGGATGTCTCGACGTCACGGCCTCCGTGAGGAACACGAGGCTGAAAAGCACTTTCGCCGATACCTTCGCCTCGGACATGTCCGAAACGGGCCAATTCAACTCCCGGGCCCACCTCGTTATCGACCTTCCGCCTGCGTGGAGGGACGAAGCGAGATTAACGAATATCACCGTCCAAGCGGACGGGAAGACCATCCCCCATCGACTCGTGGCCTGGGCAGTCGAAAGGGAGGGAAACGTACGACGTCTCCACGCACATGTGGATGCCCGCTCGACAGGATATCTCGAATCTCCCCTCCAGCGGGCGGGGGCGACGATCTCTTTCCGTATGACCCGCGTTCCCAAGATAATAAAATAGGAAGATCCGGTTCTGCCCAAAATGCGGGTTCCGATACGAAAATAACTAAACCGAATCCCCTGCCGGGAAACGATCAGAACTCGAATTTGGCTCCGACCCGGAAGATGCGCGGATTCTGTATTGCGGTCATCTCTCCGAAGGTCCGGCTCGGATTGCTCGATAGGTCTTCCGCCAGGGTCGCCTTATTGTTGTTGAAAATGTTGAAACCGTCAACGAACATGCTCAGGGCCAGCCGGTTTAAGCGGAACGTTTTTTCCAAGCGCAGGTCGAGGACGTTAAAGGCCGGCAGGCCATGGGAGCCGCGTTTCTCGGCGTAGATCGTTTCGTCGCCCTGGTTGAGCTCGAGGCCGAGATCCGAGCTGGTGATTTTCCGCGTGTAGCGCTGCCCTGAAAGGTAGCGATAATAACAGCTGCCCATGATCCCCCAGGGTCCCTTGAGCATGCCCTGGAGCTTGAACTGATGCCGCCGTTCGAGATCCATGCGGCCGTAGGCGTTCGTGTGGTTGTTGGGATTGTCGTAATAGCCGCGGGCTCCGTAGCTGTCATTGAAATCCGTTCCGATCAGCCCCCGAGAATTCTGGTAGGTATAGGAGACCGACAGGCCCCACCTGCCGGTGAACCGCTTGTTCATCGTGACTTCGACGCCGTCATAGTTCCTGTCGGCGCCGGGAGGATTGACGGTATAGAGCCGGGCGGGCGGGAAACCCGTCTGGTTGTAGAATGTCTGCGTGCTGCCGTCATAGGGGTCCGTCACCGCGACGGCTTCATAATTCCGCCAGATGAGCTCGCCCCGGTCCATCAGGGCGTCCATGTCCAACATGTTCCCGTTGGCGTCTTCGATCAGGTCCCTGTCCCATTTCTTGATGTAGCGTGCCCCGACCGAAAAATCGGCCAGGACCTCCCGCTCGATGCCGATGGTCAGCTCGTCAACATACGGGTTCTTCAGCTTGTGCTCCTTGTAGCCGGCCGAAGTGCTGCCCGGGACATAAATGTAGATCGGATAGTCGGCCCGGGACCAATCTGGGTACAAGAAATCCATCGCAACGACGAAGTCATTGGGATTGAGGTACGAGAACCACTGGGTGATGTTCGCCGCGTAATACCGAGAGAAGCTGGCTTTGATTAGGGTCTTCCCATCCCCCGTGATGTCCAGGATCCCGCCCAGCCTGGGCGCCAGGGTGGTCCATTTCAAGGGTGTTAATTTTTTTGTCACGCTCCGGTTGTAGGTGTATCCATAGAGACTCTGTTCCCCCTCATTTTGGTTCTGGGGTGGAATGATACCGCGCTGGTGCTCAAATCTCAGCCCCAGGTTGAACGTCAGACGGTTGTTGAGGGTCCAGGAGTCGTTAACAAAGAGGGCGGTGTTCATCGTGTCCTCGTACTTGTCGAGGTTCGCGTAATAGGTGCCGTACCACGGCTCGCCGCCCCACGTATTAATCTGGGTCAGGCCGTTCCTCGGGTCGGTTTTCCAGTGCAGCCCCCAATAGCTCCAGGAATACATGAACTCCCCGCCGAACTTGAGCTCGTGGGAGCCGGCCAGTCCATCGATATACCGGGTCCCGTCGACGTTGATCTGGAGCCTGTCTCTCTTGTTGAGGTCGTCGTTTCCGTAGCTCCCCGAGACTCTTCCGGTCGTGACTTCGTAGATATAGGGCTGATCGTTCTTGGCCAGCATATTGAAATCGGACTTGACGTAGCCGACCCGGAGGTTGGCGAAGAAATTGTTGGAGAAGAATCGCGTCCACTGGAAATTGACAACGTGGGTCGGGGTGACCTGTTTAAGCGTCGTGTCCTCGGTCTGGAACCTATCCGCGGCCCGGTTGGAGTACTTAATGTCGGAATAATTATAGGAGAGGATGAACTTGCTTTTCTGATTGGGCTGGAAGCTGAACTTGATATACGGGTACGGCATGTAGCTGTTTACCGGAGTGTTGGTTGCTTTGTCGTAGGGGAATCCGTCCACGTACGTTTCGTCCTTGGAAAAGCTAAGGTTCGTGAAAAACCAGAGCTTGTCCTTGATGACGGGCCCGCCGAGGGTGATGATCGGCTCGATCTCATACTTGAAGCCGCTCTTGCGTCCCTCGAGCGGCGTGCCCTTGTTGTTCTGGGATTGGAGTTTATCGTTCCTGAAATAGAACGACGCCGCGCCGCTCAACGTGTTCCCGCCGGACTTGCTGACGACATTGATCATCGCGCCCCGGACGCCGCCGTACTCGGCCGAGAGGCCGCCGGATTCGACGGAGATCTCCTCCATAAGGTCGAGGCCGAAAAAGACGGCCTGCGTCCCGACGGTCGGATCGCCCAGGTTGACGCCATCGAGGTTATATGTATTATCCCGGACCGAGCTCCCGTGAGACGTATCCGAAGTGAATCCCGGCGTCATGTTGACGAACGTGGCCAGGTCGCGGACGGCCGGGATCGAGGTCAGGAAGATGGACTCGAGGCTGACATTTTTGGTCGTCGTCTTGAGGTCCACCGTTGGCGCCTGCCCGACGACAGTGACCTCTTCCTCGAGGCTCTTGACTTCCATGACCACGTCGATCGTAGAGGTCTGGCCGACCGCAACCTTGATGTCCTTTCGGACAAGCGTATTGAATCCGCTGAGGCTGAAGGTCAGCTCATAGAGGCCCGGTGCGAGCGACGGGAACCGGTAAACCCCGTCTTCGTTCGTGATCATCGATATCTGAGAGACGATAATCGCGGGGGACTTGAGGCTGACTTCGACGCCTGGAAGTGCGAGGTTTTGTGCGTCCTTAACCCGGCCGACGATGGAACCGGTCTGGGCCGACTGTCCCCATCCGGCAGTTACGGCCAGGACAATTGTCAGGAACAAAAGAAGCGATCGTTTGAACATTTTTCCTCCTCTTCTCTTAGGATAAAGAGCTAGTTTCATATGGAAAACTGCAAAAGATGTGCCATCCTAATCAGGGAGCCGGGCCCTTTAGAGCCCTTAAAAACGTAAACCGCCTTAATTTATTTTACGTTCGGCCGGAACCGGCGGCAGGCGACCGACCGGGGGTGTATACCTTTGAAAGGGAAGAATTTGAAGGCCGAATCCAGAGCACTATGGATTATCGGAAGTCACCGATTTTGAACCAAAGAGCTAAGGCAAGTGTCCTGCGCAAAAAAAAGCAGACTCGCTCACCGGGAAAGAGGCAAGCATAAACGGGAATTGACCCAACGTTGTTTTCTGAGTATAAAAAAGCGAGGAAAGGGGATGCCATGATAGCCCCGCAACATGCACCTTCGCGCTTGATTCCTGTGGATGCCCTGAGAGGCCTGATCATGATGTTTATGGCCCTGGACCACACCATCTATTTTGTAGCTAAATCGCACCCCTCGGAGTACTGGGGATTGCCGCTGCCTCAGTATCCGGGTTTTTTGGCCTTTCTCACGAGATTTGTCACCCATCCTTGCGCTCCCGGGTTCTTTTTTCTCCTCGGCCTGAGCATGGTTTTCTTCGCCGATTCGAGGC
>CAZJBD010000092.1:0-9655 GCA_964544265.1 uncultured Eubacteriales bacterium | reverse complement strand
AGAGCATTGAATCATCTAAGCTCCGGTTTTGTCGCCGATTCTCGTAATCCGGTCATAACTTCGCACTCAGTCCTTAGGCGCCGGTGAGTGGCCGGCCGGCGATATACAACGGACGAATGTTGTAAAGAATATTGACGAGAGCCGCGAGGATTCATCATCGCCGTCCGGACGGCCGCAATCTAGATAACGAATCATCCATCTTATCACCTTCTGAATTCATATAGATATGGGGAGAATATCGTTTTGGCATGTTTTGTGCTGGACAAAAGAGAAGGTGAGGTTTTATATAATGGGTCTCCGCCAAAATCATTCAAAATCATCAACGGGCTGAGGCCAAGACAAGTCGGGGAATGAAGGAGCAACAACATGAGAAAAGTCGCAAGCGTATTATTGACGGCTCTTTTCTGCTTGAGCTGGGCTTGGACTCAAACGGCAGAAAACCGGGAGGCGGAAAAGGAAAAGATCGCTCAGACAATTAGCTCTTGTATCGGCTGGGCCAAGGACAAGAACCTCGACCTGTTTTTCAGCGTCATCGCCCACGACGAGGATTATATCAGCGTAACCCCCGGCAAGAGAGTCATCAAACGCTTTGAGGACGTCAAGCAAAGTGTTCCCTTCTGGATGAGCCCGGACTTTAAGTATGTCCGTCACGAATTGAAGGACCTGGAGATCAAGTTCGCCAGCTGCGGCGAGGTCGCCTGGTTTTATTGCGTCCTGGACGATATCAACACCTATAAGGGCGAGCCGGCCGCCTGGGAAAACACGAGGTGGACGGGGGTCGTGGAAAAGCGGGACGGCAAATGGGTCATCGTCCAACAGCATTTCTCATTTGCCAGCGACCATTAAGCAGGCTATCTTTATGAAAAAATATTTTCTCGTCTTTTCGATCGCCCTGATCCTTATCGCGGCTTCTCATGTTCAGTCCCGCATGGCTCAAGATAAGCAGGGACAGGAACTGAGCGAAAGACTCTCCATCTTTAGACCTTTTATCGGCCCCATCTGGGTCGGATCGGTCCCCGGCGATGCAAGAATGGGAACGATAACCCTGAAGTGGGATGTCCTATTGAACGGCTATGCCGTCAGGCTCGAAAGGGATATCCTCAATTCCAACCACCGGCTGGAAACGACTTATTATTGGGATGAATCTTCGGGAAAGATTGCCTTTGTGGCCATATCGAACAACGGCTATCTAACTAAAGGCTATGTCTCCGCGAAGCAGGAGGAATTCGTTTGCGAAGGCTTTCAACAAGGCCCTGATACCAAGAGACAGGCGAGAAGAGCCTACAGGATCGATAAAGACGGGAAGCTCTTTGAGGATGATCAATTCCGCGCCTCGGATCCCGACGAATGGCGGCGGACGCACGTCTCGGTCTTCGTTTCAAACTCGCTTCACAGTTCAAAGGAGTTTCCGGTTCTCAAAGGCCCATACCTCGGCCAAAAACCGCCCGGCCTGAAGCCTGAATTGTTTGCTCCCGGGATCGTCTCCACTGGGCAGGACGAAGCGACGCCCGTGTTTTCGCCCGACGGCAGGGAATTTTTCTACTCGGCGAAGACGGGTCCGGAAAAAAGGCTGACGATCATAACTTCTAAGATCAAGGAGGATGTCTGGACGATTCCGGAAATCGCCCACTTTTCCGGCAAGTATTACGACGCGGTAAGCAGCATTTCGCCGGACGGCAATAGTCTTTTTTTCATCTCCCTTCGAAGTTCAGAACATCTAGGTCATGGAAAAGCAAGATGATGAGTGGCGAAATCCCCGCCTGCTTCCTCCGCCCGTAAATTCCGATGCCCGAGAGTTGGGCGGACACATGTCGAAAGATGGGTATTTTTATTTTTCAACTTCGCGCGAGGGGGAGATAAGCGGCCAGTGCCGCGTCAAAGTCATCAACGGAGAATTCATCGGGATAGAGAGTCTTGAATATCTCAACAAATTCGGTATGCCGTGTTTTGAGGTGGCCCGAGACCCGGATGGAAAATTCATCGTATTCGTCTCCGGCGATCAAGCAGACGGATACGGCGCTTTTGACCTCTACGTAAGTTTTAAGAATGACGACGATTCATGGACGACTCCCAAAAACTTGGGAGATAGAATTAACACCCCTGCCAATGAGCATTTCCCGGCGTTTTCCCCGGACGGGCAGTATTTGTTTTTCGTAAGCGATCGAATTTCGCCGGAGGCGGAGAAGAAGCCGAATTCCCCGATGAACGGAAGTTCGGACATCTATTGGGTCTCCGCGAAAATCATTGAGGAGTTGATACGAAGAGAACGGAGACAATAGAGACAACCATGATTCCGATGATACCCTTTCTGCTCCTGCCAGCAATTCTTCTTGTATCGCCGGAATCCGGTCAAAAGGATGCCTTCGAGGCCGCCGTCGTCAAGGACTATGACGGGAATATTTACAGGACAGTCAAGATTGGCGGCCAGACGTGGATGGCCGAGAATTTAAAAGTCACCCATTACCGGGACGGAACGCCGATCCCCGATATCCCGGATGAGGACATCTGGAGCCGGCTGACAACTGGCGCACTGTGCTGGATGGACAACGATCCCTTGACGCACAAGGATGTTTACGGGGCCCTTTATAATTTTCATGCTGTAACAGACAGCCGGAATATTTGTCCGCCGGGATGGCATGTGCCGACGATCGAGGAATGGCGGATTCTGGAAAACTCTCTCGGCGGCCAAAAGGTGGCCGGCGGCAAAATGAAGGATTTCGCTTCCGGCCTATGGAAGGTCAAACATTCCGGAGTGACAAACGAAAGCGGATTCTCGGCCGTCCCCGCCGGCGGGCGGGGACGGACGGGGAATCCCGGTGAGGGCGGCTATTATGCGACCTGGTGGTCGTCGACGTCCTATGATGCCGACTTCGCCTGGCATTGGGGACTGTATCCCGACAAGCCCGCAATCAGAAGCAATCCCGGCCATAAGGCCAGCGGGTTTTCCGTCAGGTGTGTGAAAGATAAAAACTAAAGGATATAAGAAGCGATAAATGAGTCGTCCATTACAACCCAGTCCAAATGGAGGTCACATGAAGAAGTCTGCATTGTTTTTGATTCCGTGTCTCGCTTTGGTTCTCGTTCTCGCCTGGTTCTCGGGGAGGGAAAGCACCGATCTTCTTGGCGCACTCGCGGGGAACGAAGTCGAGAGAATCGAGCAATCCATTCGGGATTCAATCGGCTGGGCCAAGACAAAGGATTTTCGCCTCCTCTACAGCGTCATCGCCAACGACCCGGATTTCCTCGAGGTCCATCCGAACGACCGGGTGGTCAAGGGATTCGAGGATTTCAAGAAGGCCGAAAAGTTCTGGAGCAGCCCCGATTTCAAGGCGATCCGCTATGAGATCCGGGACCTCAAGATCAGCCTATCCAAATCCGGCGATGTCGCCTGGTTCTACGGCATCCTAGACGACATCAACGAGTGGAAGGGCGAGCCCGCAAGCTGGGAAAACACCCGCTGGACAGGCGTTCTGGAGAAAAGGGAAGGCCGCTGGATGATCGTCCAGCAGCATTTTTCCTTCGCCACAAAAGATTAAGTATTCATGTTTCTGGAGGTATCTCATGAAGCCGTGCTCAAAATCGTCCTCATGCTTCTTGTATGGCTTGATCTTGATCCTCGTTGTGGTCGGTTCATCCGGACAGCCCGCATCGGGAATGGGCTTCTGGATTGCGGATCAGGATGGCCGGCAGGAACCCCTCGAGCTCACCTATATCGCCAATATGGGCGTCTTGGTTTCCTCGGGTCATCAAAAGGTCCTGATCGACGCCCTCTTCGATAAGCCCAATGAGGAGTATAGACAGCCCTCCACGGAAATCCTCGAAAAAATGATGAAGGGCGAAGCCCCCTTCGACGGCGTCGGCCTTTTGCTGGTCACCCACAACCATCCCGATCATTTCGACGCCCGCTTAGCAGCCCGCTATTTAGAAGCGTTTCCCGAGTCAGTTTTGCTGGCCCCCGCGGATACCGCCGAGGATTTGCGAATGGCTGCGGCGGATTGGGCGAGAATCGAGCCGCGCTTCATCCCTCTCGACCTCAAATCCGGGGAAAAAGAAAAGCGAGACCTGAATCATATCCCTGTTACGGCCTACCGCACCCTGCACAGCGGCGACCGGGAATCGCCGATGAACCTCATGTACCTTTTCGAACTCAACGGCTGGCAAGTCTTCCACGAGGGTGATTCGGCCGGGAAAGTCGATCAATTCAAGGAATTCGGACTGGGCGGCTCGCCAGTCGACCTGGCCCTGGTTCACTTCTGGTTTCCTCTTGATCCCAATTGCGCGCCCTTCCTCCAAGAGACCCTTAGGCCCGACCACATCGGCCTGATGCATTTGCCCATCCGGTTGGAAAGCGACGCACCCGGCAAGATTGACCAGGTCCGCAAGTATTACAAGGACATTTTTCTCATGCTGCCCGGGATGCCGAACAAGACATTCCAAAAATAGAACATTTCTATTGGGTTGGGCCGAACGTCCTGGGCAACGCTCGATGATAACGGACTTTAAGGTGGACCCACGCCTAAAGCGGCCAGGCGTTTGCTGGCGTCTGCCAATTCGGGATGGGTCTTGTCGGCGTCTTTCCAGAATTCAAGGAATTTCCGGTATTGGCCGGCCGCTCCGGTCTTGTCGCCCTTTTCCTCGAGGACGCGACCGAAGCGATAATGGTACAGAGGATGGATGAGATAGCGGACTTGGTTCGACGGATCGACGGTTATGAGCTTCCGGTATTCGCCGGCCGCGCGCTCCAAGTCCCCTTTCTTCCAGTAAGCCCGGGCCAAAACGTCTTTTAACAACGGCATGTTATAGCGAACGATGAGGTCGGTATTCATGCCTGGAAAATCAAGCCGGCGCATCACGGTGGCCGCGGCGACACCCTCCTCCGGAGAGCCCTCGGCCAGCGCGATTTCGGCCGTTAGAAGCTCGGACCAAAGGGGCAGGGAGGCCAGATCTAGGGCAGAAAAGGCCATCGCCTCCAGGTTTTCCGGAGATATCTTCGGGAGGAGCTGCCTGATTTCCGCAACCCGGGCGCGCGCATCCGCCAGACGTCCTTGTTTAAGGTCCACCCAGCCAAGGACGGCCGCTCTGTCGGCGGCATTCCCGTTGTGCGCGGCCGGGTTGATTTGTTCCATGTAATTGAAATAGGATTGAAAACCCTTCCGGCCTTCTTCGAACTGGCCCAGCTCACAATTCATGTATCCGGAAATCCAATCTAGCGTGCCCATGATGTAAGGAGGGGAGCCGTATGATTCGGCGATCTCTCTCAGGTCGAGGTACGCGCGGCGTGCCTTATCGACGCGGCCCAAGAAATAATCATAAAAGCTGTCGAGCCAAAGGCCTTCCATCTTTTGCGTCGGACCGGCTCGGGCGACAAATTCCCCGAGCCAGCGGAAGGTCTCAGGATAATTTTCTTTCAGGGCCGAGATATAGGCCAATCCACCGCAGGACGAGACGAAATCGGGTTTGAAGCCCAGGGCTTCCTGATACTTCGCCTCGGCTTTATCCAGCTGTCCCATACGGACGTAGAGCTCGGCCAGGGAATCGACGGGGTTAGGGTCACCGGGATTCGACGCGAGGTAGCGCCCGAACGCCGCTTCGGCTCCGGCAAAATCCCCGGTATTCGCGTAAGAATATCCCAGCATATTGAACGCGGGGCCGAAGCTCGGGTCCAGAGCGACGGCCTTCTCGAACTCCTGGCTGGCTTCGGAATATTTCCCTGCCGAGTGAAGCTGGTGCCCCAGCTCATAGTGAGCGTATTTCTCCTGGGGGTACTTCTCCGTAAGCTTCAGCAGGATCCGGCGTCCCCCGGCCGGATCCCCCTTGATTCTCCGGACATATTTCGCTTCGATCCAGAGCCGTTCTTTCTCCGAAGCCCTTGCGGAGAGTTCCTTGGCTTTAATTATGGCTTCGTCGCGGGCCCTGAAATCGATGATGAGATGATTGGCATCGGCCAGATAAAGGTAGGCCACCGCAAAATTGGGGTCCAAGGAAATGGCTTTCCCCAGCAACTTCTTGGCGTCGTAGCCCACGAGATTGCCGACCGCATCCCGGCCGCGCAGGAAATAGCTGTAGGCGTCGATAGAGCTCGTCGCGAGGTCGATGATCGGCGTTTGGGGCTGTCCAAGCTTTAGGGCCGGCCGGCCGACCCCCCGGGAAACGGCACGGCTGATCTCATCGACCTGGGACCTGAGGATGCTGTTGATTCCCTCCCCTCGAGCTGAGGCGCTTTTCAAGAGTTCCCGGCTTCCGACATCCAGCACCTTGACGTCCGAAACAAAGGTCTCCCCAGCTTTGCTGAAGAATCCGATGACAACCGCCTCGATCCCTTCCCGCCGACATACTTCCAGCCCGGCTTCCTCGTCGTAAAGGGCGGCTTCGTCCTTGCCGGCTTGACGGAAAAGGTCCCTCAGCCGTTGCCAGGATGCAACCCGCATGTATTTTGACTGCTCGAGGCTGGTGACCAGCAGGTTGGAGATCGTTTCCCGAAGGTAGTCGAGGCTCGGGTCGCCCGTTTGGTTTTTGAAGCCGAGGACGGCGACGGTACGCTTCGCTCCCTCTCCCTCTGGGATGATCTGCCAGACAAGAAAGGCGGCGAGGGCGAGGAGAAGTCCTGCCGCCGATATCCAGACTTTTTTCGATGGCATGCGGACGGTGATCTCCTTAGAGGTCTGGGGCCGGCGGAGCGGCAGGGCCGTCGTCGTGGTCGGCATCGACTTTTCGATATCCGCGAGGTCGGCCAGCAGGGCCTCCGCGCTTGGATATCGCTTCTCCCTCGCTTTTTCCAGGCATTTCAGGACGAGGCCCCCGAGCTTCTCCGGGATCTGAGAGTTGATAGTTCGCGGGTCGGGAGGCGGCTCGCTTTTCTGCTTGACGGCGATGCTGAGCGGAGTGTCTCCTTCGAAGGGCAGGTGCCCCGTGAGCATTTCGAAGAGGACGACGCCCAGCGAATAGAGGTCCGAACGCGCGTCGGCCTCTTTCCCGTCCACCTGCTCGGGCGACATATACTCGGGGGTCCCGATCATCACCCCGGCTCCCGTAATGCCCTTGGCTTTAACAGAGCGGGCGATTCCGAAATCCATGATCCGAGCGGCGCCCTCGCGGTCGATCATGATGTTCTGCGGCTTGAGGTCGCGGTGGACGACGCCCAAGCGGTGGGCCTCGGCCAGCCCCTCAGCCGTCTGTTTGGCGATGGCCACGGCCTTGCCGACGGGCAGGGCACCGATGCTGTGGATGAGCTTCTTCAGGTCGTCGCCCGGGACGTATTCCATGGTGATGAAATACGTGCCCGTCTCATCCTCGCGGCCCAGGTCATGCATCCGGCAGATATGACGGTGGGAGACGGTCCGGGCCAGCCGGAGCTCGTTCCGGAAGCGTTCGATCGTTCTCTCGTCCGCGGCGACCTCGGGGTTGAGGAGCTTGAGGGCGAGCTTCTCGCGGACTTCGTTGTCGAAGACCTTGTAGACGCGGCCCATCCCGCCCTTGCCCAGCTCTTCGATGACCTGGTAGCGGCGGGCGAAGGTCGTCCCGGTTGCAAGCTCCCGGATTGGCGATATCCGGGTTTCGGTCGAGGCCGCGGGGCCGTCTTCTGAGCGGAGAGGGAAAGAGCATTGACCGCAGAAACGCGCGCCGGGGGGATTATCAAAACCGCAACGGGAGCAATGCATAGGCCTTAACGCCCCTGCCCAACCTTGTTGTTGGCACCGAGATTATCAGGAACGCCCCGGATTGTCAACCTATATGACAATGCCTTGGCCCAATCCATTGGCCGAATAGTTCCAATTCGTCGGCGTTTATGGCCCATTTTGTGAGCCTATTAAGCCTTGCCGCGACGATTGACAATTCCTTAGGGCCGGCGATATATTATCGATCGCTTTCTCGAGTTAATTAAAGAAAACCGAATTGCCGAACCCGAAGATTAGTCTGACGAATAAACCCATACTAAAGATGTGGTCCGGACATATGAGGAGGTCGAATGTCTGCGAAAGCTAAGTCTATCCTTTGCATCGTGACTTTAATATTTCTTTCAATAATTGTTTGTTGCCGTCAAAAGAACCCAGGAATAACAGCAGACATTGTTTTATGGAATGGAAATATCGTTACGATGGACCCCGCTCTCCCTCATGCCCAAGCCGTGGCCATATCGGGAAACCATATCGTCCGCGTGGGCACCGATAAAGACGTTAAGCCTCTTATCGGAAAAAAGACAAGGATCGTTGACCTGGAGCAGAAGACGGTCATCCCCGGCCTGATCGACGCACACGTTCATCCGTTCGGGGCCGGCCGGGCCCTGACCGTTCTGGACTTAAAAGGGCTCAGCAAAGAGCAGATCCTGGAAAAGGTGGCCCGAAAAGCCAAAGAAGCGAAAACGGGAGAATGGGTCGAAGCAGAGGGATGGGACCAGGGCTACTGGAAAGAAAAGGAATTTCCTACGAGGTATGAACTGGATGCGGTAGCCCCTGATCACCCGGCGGCTCTGTCTCGAATAGACGGCCATTCAGGCTGGTATAATAGCTTGGCTTTACGTTTATCCAATATCGATAAGAACACCAAGGATCCGGAGGGCGGACGAATCCTGCGAGATGCCAGGGGAGAGCCCACGGGCATCCTCATCGATGAAGCCATGGCTTTAATTGAAAGAGAAAGGTCCGGAGAGGGGCTGGAGCGCAAGGAAGCTCATATCAAGCTGGCTATGGATCAGTTTAGAAAATGGGGGGTTACCGGAATCCACGATGCCGGTGCGGACAAGGACTCTTTGCAGGTCTATGAGAAACTCAGACAAAAGGGCGAGCTTACGGTCAGAGTCTATGCCATGATCAGCGCAGAAAGCGATGCGTTTGCCGAAGCTATGGACCAAGGACCCAGGATTGACGATTTTCTCACGGCGAGAAGCGTCAAATTGCTCATCGATGGGGCCTTAGGTTCTCGAGGGGCCCTGCTCTTTGAACCCTATTCTGATTCGCCGGAAACATCGGGCCTCCAGATGATGAAGGAAGAGGAGGCTTATTCCATCATCAAGAAATCCCTGGAAAGAGGATTTCAAGTCTCGACGCATGCCATTGGAGACAAGGCCCTTCATGTCATGTTGGACCTCTATCAGAGGGCGCTGGAAGAAAATCCTGTTAAGAATCACCGATTCAGGATTGAACACGCATCCGTAATCCAGAAGCCGGATTTGCCCAGGTTTAAAGAGATGAACGTGATCGCGTCCATGCAGCCGATCTTCTTAGGAGAATACGGGCGTTGGGCCGAGGACCGATTGGGGCCCCAAAGAATCAAGGGTGTTCTTGTTTTCAGACAGCTCCTGGATGCCGGAGCGATCGTGGCCGGAGGAACGGATTCCCCGGCTTCCGATACCGGCAACCCCTTTTTCAATTTCTATGCCGCGGTCACCAGGAAAAGCCCTTACGGCGTACCCCAGGAATGGTATGGACAAGAGAAAGTCAGCAGGGAAGAGGCTTTGCGAATGCTGACACTTGATGCGGCTTACGCGGCTTTCGAGGAGGAGGTTAAAGGCAGCATAAAAACCGGCAAGCTTGCCGATCTTGTCGTCCTCGATCAGGATATCATGAAAATAGATGAAGAGAAGATCCTCGGCACAAAAGTGCTTATGACAATCTTGGATGGGAAGACGATCTACGGCGAAGATTCGTTGTAGTTCCGC
>CAZJBD010000091.1:9292-9678 GCA_964544265.1 uncultured Eubacteriales bacterium | reverse complement strand
CGCACGCAGGCCGTGACGGGCGATGTTCATGGTGTGCGTCCCGCAGACTTCCATCAGACGTATGGGCCGGCCCAAGACGCGGGTTGTCTTCCGGATTTTTTCCAGGAGAGACATCGTGGCCTTCTTGTTCGGCATATTATGGCCTCAGATCAGGCGCCGTTCTCGTATCTTTCGATCTCTTTAATAAGCTTCAGCGTCTCCCGGGCCTCTTTGCGGCTTAACTTGGAAATCGCGAAACCGGCATGGATGATGACCCAATCCCCGGGTTTCACTCCGGGCAAAAGGGCGAAGTTCGTTCGGACTTCGCTGCCGATATAATCAACGGTGCCGTCGCCCGAGCTTTCGACCCGGGTGACCTTAGCCGGAATGGCAAGACACATAAACGT
>CAZJBD010000091.1:0-9282 GCA_964544265.1 uncultured Eubacteriales bacterium | reverse complement strand
GTGTATCACCATTTCCTTTCGTGCGGTATTAAAGCGATGGCGCAGGGGCACGGCGACACATCCAGGCCGCTTCCGACGGAGGGCGCGCCCCGAGCCTGTAATCCCTGTTCAAATGAAAGGAAATGCTTCCGGAAGCCGGCCCCGGACAAGCTGGACAAGCCGGACGGGGTAACATATAATGACCCCTATGTTTGAAAGCCTGGAAGGGTACATCGAGCCCGGATCCGAAGAGGACGATCTCGTCCGCCGGCTCGATCTCTCGAAGCTTCCCAGACATGTGGCCGTCATCATGGACGGCAACGGCCGCTGGGCGAAGAAGCGGGGGCTTTCCCGAATCGAAGGCCATCGGGCGGGATCGGATTCCGTCCGGGAAGTCGTCGAAGCCTCGGCCCGCCTCGGTATCAAGGTCCTGACTCTCTATGCCTTTTCCAAGGAGAATTGGAAGAGGCCCCGCCGGGAGGTCTCCGAACTCTGGTCGCTTCTCCGAGATTACTTGAAAAAGAACGGCAGGGTGCTCATGGAGAACGACCTCCGGCTGCTGGTGATCGGCCAAAAAGAAGGCATTCCCAAAATCGTTTTAAAAGAGCTCGAGCGGGTGGAAAGGGAGACCGCCGGGAACGGCCGAATGAGCGTCGTCCTAGCCTTAAACTACGGCGGCCGTTCTGAGATCATCGACGCCGTCAAGAAGATCGTCCGGGAGAAGGAGGCAGCTCCAGACAAGCTGACTGAGGATTCGTTCTCGGCCCACCTCTATACGGCATCCCTGCCCGACCCGGATCTCCTCATTAGGACAAGCGGAGAGCTGCGCGTCTCGAATTTCCTCCTATGGCAGATCGCTTACGCGGAGATATGGACAACCCCCGTTCTATGGCCGGATTTCCGGAAAAAACACCTTTTCCAGGCCCTCATCGAATACCAAAGGAGGGAAAGGAGGTTCGGCGATATCCGACCCCGCTGATCAGGCCTAGACCTTTTGTCGCCGCAAAGATGCCATGAGCTTGCGTAAGCGAACCCTGACGGCCTCCGTACTTCTCTGCGGCCTTTTTCTTGTTGTCCAATTCGGTTCGCTTATCCTCTTTTTCCTCCTCCTTCAGGTTTTTATCCTAGCCGCCCTGGTGGAGTTCTACAATCTGGCGGACCGCAGGCAGCTCTTCCCGCAGAAGTTGCTGGGTGCCGCGTGCACGTTGATCATCGGCGCCTCCTTCTACTTCCCAGAACTGGGGTTCGAAAAGGGCCTTCTCATCTGTCTGCTCGTGATTTGCACCTACTTTGTCATCCGCGTCAGGACCCTGGAGAGGCTGGCGGGCCTCCCCCAGTCCATTTCTATCACCTTCTTCGGGGCCCTATATTTGAGTTTTACATTGAATCACCTGTATAAAATTCGGCTGGAAGACGGCGTCTTCTCGATTTATTTTCTCTTCAGCGTGGTCTTTCTGGGCGATACGGGGGCTTTCTTCATCGGCAAGCCTTTCGGCCGTAAAAAGATGACGCCGATCGCCAGCCCCAACAAGACCTGGGAGGGAAGCTTGGGGGGTATCCTTTTCGCTTGCCTGGGCGCCTTGGCCGCCCGGAAACTCCTGCTCCCGGCCGTCGTCCCTTGGAAAGCCGTTCTCTGCGGGGTCCTTGTCCATGCGGCCGCACAGATTAGCGATCCTTTTGAATCCCTCTTCAAGAGGGCGGCCGGCATCAAGGATTCTTCCGGCGTCCTCCCCGGCCATGGGGGATTCCTGGACAGAATCGACAGCTTGATCCTGGCCGCGCCGTTCTTTTATTATTTTGTCAAAGCTCTCTGGAAATAGACCTTTGGGAACCATGGAACACCGCCAAGAGACGATTGCCGTCCTCGGCTCAACCGGATCGATCGGTCGGAACACCCTAGAGATCGCAGCCCGGCTTAAAGATAGGTACCGGATCACCGGCCTGGCGGCGGGTTCCAACGTCGCCCTCCTCCTCAAACAGGCCGCTCGGTTCAAGCCGGAGATCGTTTCCTTGAGGACGGAACGTGATGCCGTCGAGTTCCGCAGGAGGCACAAAGGGGCGAAGGTCCGGGTGACCTTCGGGTCCGAGGGCGCCTCGGAGGTGGCCGGCCGATCCGGCAGCGATATCGTCGTCTCAGCCATCACCGGCATCGACGGCCTCGAGCCGACTCTCGCAGCTATTAAGGCCGGGAAGAAAGTCGCTCTGGCCAATAAGGAGTCTATGGTGGTCGCCGGAGCTTTCTTGAAGCGGGAAGCGGCCCGCTCCAAGGCCAGGATCATCCCCGTGGACAGTGAGCATAGCGGCGTTTTCCAGTGCTTGGCCGGTCAAAAAATGCGATATGTGAGCAGAATCATCCTGACCGCTTCCGGGGGGCCGTTCTTCCGAACCCCCATCGATGAGATCGGGGCAAAAACGCTCGCTGAAACCCTCCGCCATCCGCGTTGGAAGATGGGGAGGAAAGTGTCCGTGGATTCGGCGACCCTCATGAACAAGGGTCTTGAACTCATCGAGGCCCGCTGGTTGTTCGACATCGACCCTGTCCGCCTGGACGTCCTAATCCATCCCCAAAGCATCGTCCATTCCCTGGTGGAGATGAGGGACGGGTCGGTCCTGGCCCAGCTCTCCCAAACCGACATGAAGGTGCCTATCCAGTACGCTCTGACCTACCCGGAGAGGGAAGCGTCCCCGCTCCCGTCCCTCGACCTAAACCGGGTCGGGGCCCTCGAGTTTCACCGCGTGGACCCAAAGAAATTCCCTCTCTTTTCCCTCGCCAGGACCGCTCTTGAGGAGGGAGAAAGCCTTCCCGTGGCCCTCAACGCGGCCAACGAAGCCGTTGTGGAGGCCTTCCTCGCCGGTAGGATCCGGCGCTTCGGCGACCTTGCGGACTTGGTGGAGCGTTCTCTGGAGGCCCACTTGAAAAGGCCCGTCCGAGACATCACCGAGGTCTACGATATCGACCGCGAAACACGCGAAACCGCAAATAGAATCCTCAATAAAAGGACCTGATATGGGCACCATACTGGGAACGATCCTCGCTTTCCTGATCGTCTTTGGCATTCTCGTCTTCATCCACGAATTCGGCCACTTTTTCATGGCCAAGCTGGTTGGCATCCGGGTCGAGGTATTTTCCTTCGGCTACGGGAAGCGTCTCCTAGGCTTTAAGAGAGGAAACACGGACTACCGGATCAGCCTCATCCCCATGGGCGGATACGTCAAGCTGCTGGGCGAGGGGATGTTCGAACCGGATCGTGCCCTCGCTCCCGACGATATGATGTCCAAGAACCGCGCTCAGCGCCTCCTGGTCATGGCCATGGGCTCGATTATGAATATCCTGCTGGCGATAGGTCTGGTGGCGGTCGTCAACGGTATCGGCGTGCTTGTGCCCGAGTACCAGGACCAGAAGCCCATCATCGGCCATATCGATCCTCGGTCCCCAGCAGAAAAGGCCGGCCTCAGGATCGATGACGAGATTCTGACGATCAGCGGAAGGAAGGTTGCGACCTGGACCGACGTCGAGATCGCCGTGGGGACCAAGCCCGACAAGGTTATCAGGCTGGAGGTCCGGCGAAACGGCGCGATCCTGCCGGTCGAGCTTAAAACGGAATCCGTCAGCCGGTACGAGATGGGTTACGCCGGTTTCCGGGGCAAGATCCTGACCCAGATCCGGATGGTCACAGCCGGCTCTCAGGCTGAGAAAGCCGGCCTCAAGCCCGGCGACGTCATCTTGACGGTGGACGGGGTGCCGGTGTTCTTTTACTCCTTCATTCCGATCATCGAGAAGAACGCGGGAAACAGGATCGTCCTGGGAGTCGACCGTGCCGGACAGGTCCTGGATGTTCCGATCATCCCGCGGAGGGAAGGGAATGTCGGCAAAATCGGGATCCTCCAGGAAGCCAAATCCATCACGAAGAAATACGGCTTTTTTGCGGCCATCTCTGAGAGCTTCAAATCCAACCTCAAGAATGTCTTCCTGGTCATTCGTTTCTTGAAGGATCTGTTCACGGGCGAGGCTTCCACCCGTCAATTGGGAGGCCCCCTGGAGATTGCGAACTTCTCCTATGCCGCCCTCCGCATGGGCTGGCTGGCCATGATGAGCTGGATCGCCATCATCAGCCTCCAGTTGGGGGTGCTCAATCTGTTTCCCATTCCGGTGTTCGACGGCGGTCAGATCTTCGTCATCCTCCTGGAGACGATCTTCCGGAGAGACTTCAGTCCTAAGGTTCGACAGATCTGGATGCAGATCGGCTTCGTGATCTTTATCTTCTTGATCGCCTTCGTCATCCTGAACGATATTATCAAGCGCTTGCCGCATGGCTGGCGGAGCTTGATCCCATTCTAGCCGGGGGATCATCGAGGTTGCTGATATCCGCGGGAAGCATCTTTTTTTCGTATGATAGAGACGATGGCTCAGGGCGCGCCCCGAGCCTGAATTCCTTCTCACACGAAAAGCGATGCTTCCATACTCCGGCCGATGATGGACGGAAAAACCTAAATCCGTTAAGATAATCAGCATGGACTCCAGGAGTGCCGGGCCTTTCCCAAGACGAAAGACTAGGCAAATCAGGATCGGCGATGTCCTCATCGGAGGGGGTGCGCCGGTCTCCATCCAGTCCATGGCCAAGACGGATACGCGCGACATTAAGGCCACAGTCGCCCAGATCAGGCGGCTGGAGAAGGCGGGCTGCGAGATAGTCCGCCTGGCCGTACCGGACAAGGAGGCCGCCGCGGCCTTGGGCGAGATTCGACGAAAAATCAGAATCCCGCTCGTCGCCGACGTCCATTTCGACCACAGGCTGGCTCTGGCCTCGATCGAAGCGGGGGTGGACGCCTTGCGGATCAATCCCGGCAATATCGGCTCCCCGACGAAGATGAGGGAAGTCGTCCGGGCCGCCAAGGAACACGCGATCCCGATCCGGATCGGGGTCAATTCCGGATCGCTTGAGAAGGACCTCCTGGCAAAATCCGGGGCCGCGACCGCCGAGGCCATGGTCGCGAGCGCTCTTCGGCACATCCGGATGCTCGAGGACCTGGATTTTTTCGCCATCAAGGTCTCCCTTAAGGCATCAGACATCCTCCGGACCCTCGAGGCTTACCGCCTCCTGGCCCTCAAGGTTGATTATCCGTTCCACGCCGGGATCACTGAAGCCGGGGGCCTCTTTCCGGGAAGCATAAAATCTGCGGCAGGTCTGGCTCTTCTTCTCAACGAAGGTTTGGCCGATACGGTCCGGATCTCTCTTACGGCGCCTCCCGAGAAAGAAGTCGCGGTTGCCTGGAGAATCCTCCAGAGCCTGGGGATCCGATCAAGAGGGATCGACATCATATCCTGTCCGACCTGCGGCCGGGTGGAGGTCGACCTGATGAGGATCGCTTCTAAGGTCGCAAGGCGCTTGTCCTTACTCGAAACACCCATGACCGTGGCCATCATGGGCTGTATGGTTAACGGCCCCGGTGAGGCCAAGGAAGCCGATATTGGTGTCGCCTGCGGCAGAAGAAGCGGGGTCATTTTCAAAAAAGGCAGGGTCCTGCGGAAGGTCAAGGAGGGCCGTATCATTTCCGATCTCGTACGAGAGGTCGAACGGGCGGGGCGGAATAAGCGGAATGAATAAGGCGATGCGTGTCAAAACCCTGCGAAAGGCCGGCGGACTCTCGCGGACGATCGGTCCGAAATACGAGAGGCTCAAGGCGGAGCTTGAGAAGATGGGAAAGGTCCTCGTGGCCTTTTCGGGGGGGGTGGACAGCAGTCTGCTCCTCAAGGTCGCCTCGGACGTCCTGGGGAAAAACGTCCTGGCGGTTGTGGCCAAGTCGGGGACTTATCCAGGGAGGGAGGTCGAGCGCGCCGGGAAATTCGCCAAGCGTTTCAAGGTTCGGCACAAAATCATTTCGACTCATGAGCTCGAAAGCCCTGATTTTCTGAGAAATCCTCCGGAGAGATGCTATCATTGCAAAAAGGAGCTCTTCGGGCGATTGGCTTCGATCGCCAGGGAGGAGGGGATACCCTTCATTTTGGACGGGTCGAACCATGATGACCGGCTGGACTTCCGTCCGGGAGCCAAGGCGGCGCGGGAACTCGGGGTCCGTTCCCCGCTCCGGGAAGCCGGCCTGACCAAGGCGGAGATCCGAGTGCTCGCCCGGCGCCTCAAGCTCCCGACTTGGGATAAGCCATCGCTTGCCTGCCTTGCCTCGCGCTTTCCCTACCATACGAGAATCGAGACCAAGAGCCTCAAAAGAATAGGTGCGGCCGAGGATTTTCTCCAACAGCTCGGATTCCGGCAGGTCCGGGTCCGCCATCATGGTCCTGTTGCCCGTATCGAGGTCGAGCCGGGCGAATTCTCACGCTTTCTGAAAAAAGGGCTGACGAAGAGAATTTCCTCTCGCTTCAAAAAGCTGGGTTACAGTTATGTCTCCCTCGACCTTGATGGTTATCGGACGGGGAGCATGAATGAAACCCTGAGAAACGGGCATGGCCGGCAACGCGGGCATCGAGGCCAGGCGATCAACCCGGCCCGCTGAATTTCGAGTCGTCCTTCGTTTAAATACATATAAAGAGGAGTGCCGATGGACGCTAAAATTAAAATCTATGAGGGAAAAGCTCGGAAGGTCATAGAAAACTTAAAAAAAAGGAACATGAACGGGGTTTATTGTGAGAACCGAAAGCAGGCCGTCGAAGAAGTATTAAAAATGATTCCCGACGATGTTCTGGTAGGTCTGGGAGGGTCGGAAACGATCATCGAAACGGGCCTCGTGGATGCCTTAAGGGAAAGGCACATCCGCCTTCTGGACCGCTATAAGGAGGGGGTCAGCAAAGAAGATGTCGACGCCATGCGACGCGAGGGTTTGCTCTCGGACGTTTACATCGCCAGTTCAAATGCCATCACATTGGACGGAAAGCTCGTCAATATGGACGGAACCGGAAACCGGGTTGCGGCCATGATATTCGGCCCAAAAAAGGTGATCCTGGTGGCCGGCATGAACAAGGTCGTGAGGACCGTTGAGGAAGCCATCTCAAGAATCAAGAATCACGCGGCTCCGCTGAACGCCGTTCGAGTCAACAAAGAAACCCCCTGTTATCACCTCGGGTGCTGCAATGATCCTCAGTGCTTTCCCCCAAACAGGATCTGCAGCCAGCTCGTGATCCTTGAATCGAGCCTGGTTCCGGGCCGGATCACGGTTGTGCTGGTCGGAGAGGAGTTGGGTTATTAAGGATTCCTCCTCAATCCTGATGATTAAGGCAAGGAGCGAATTATGAAAAGGAAAATGCTGCCGATCAGGGAAGGGTATTTCCTTATCAATGACCACGATGATTTCAGAATTCTGTTCAAAAGAGAGAATGGCAACGTTATAGGTTTTGATGAGATATTTGATGATGGATATGTCATTAAGAACGCTAGAGATGAGCATTGAAATGGAAGGCGGACCGTGCAATCTCCAAGGTCACGGAGAGACAGAGAGAATCCGGTAACCCTCCATACTGATCGGGGGGAACAAAAAAAGGGGGAAAGGAAGTCTCGTGACTTCCTTCCCCCCCGGGGTTACAGGCAAATATCAGAGCACCGGCGGGGCCGGGTTCTGATGCGTCCGGCTAAAGGGCTTTTTCCGCTTTCTTCTCTGTAATGATGCCTACGATCTCGATTCCGGCTTCACGCATGACGTCAATGAGGTCGACGATCTTGCCGTATTCGATATCCTCGTCCGCCCTGATATAAAGCTTCTTATCGGAAACCGTTAAGAATGCCTCTTCCAGCGTGTTCTGAAGATTTTCCATCGCCACCTTTTCTTCGTTCACGTAGATCGTGCCATCCCGCTTGATGGCAAGAACGACCTCCGGGCTGTCAGGCATGTCGGCTACGTTTAAAGCGGAAGGCAGCTTGACGTCCACACCCTTCTGAACGAGGGGGGTTACGACCATGAAGATGATCAGGAGAACGAGCAACACATCACACAAGGGAACGACATTGGGTTCGGACTTGACTTCTTCTTTGCCGCCCATCGATATTGATATGCTCATTGCGCGCCTCTCTATTTAAGAGAAAATCGTAATCTCGGTCTCTTGCGTTATTTGGCTTCGGATGCTCGGATGAAGAAGTCGATAACCTGAGAGGTTGTGTTGTCCATCTCGGCGTCGTAGATCTCGATCTTGGTGTTCAGAAGATTGTAGCACCAGAGGGCGATGATGGCGACACCGATCCCGAAAGCCGTGGTGACCAAAGCTTCCGAGATACCACCGGCGACGGCGCCGATCCCTCCGGACCCGGTCAGGGACATGCTGCGGAACGCGTTGATGATGCCGGAGATCGTTCCGAACAGGCCGATGAAGGGGGCGGATGTGGCGATCGTGGCCAGGATGTTTAGGCCTCTCTTCAGGTCCTGGTTGAACAGGTTCGCGGCCCTGTCGCAGCCCCGCTGGGCGGTGTTGATCTGTTCTTCTTGGTTCAGGCGAGCCTCTTTGCCCGATATAAACTCCTGGATGCCGGCAGCTGTTACCCGAGCCAGATGGCTTCCGTTGTTTTCTTTCTTGGATGCGAGGGCCAGGGCTTCATTGATCTGTCCCTTCTTGAGCAGGTCGGCGAGCTTGGGAGCGACCAGCTGGGATCTTGTCTTTGCCCGGTTGAACGTAAGCTGACGTTCGATAAACAGATAGAGGGAAATGATGGAAAGAATCATAAGGATAATGGAAACCGTTCTTGCCACGGTCCCCATGGCCTGCCACATTTCAATCAGACCGAATTGCATGTTAAGTACCTCCTTTTAAATCTCTAAAGCCATTGATAGCTTTACTTACTTGAGTTGGAACCTGACGGTGACTGTAAAGATGACGCCCCTGGGCCGGCCGTTGATAATCATCGGCTCGTAGACCCACTGGCGCACCGCGTCGATAGCCGCCTGGTCAAGAAGAGGGATGGAACGCAGGACCTTGATGCTCTGCACGCGTCCATAGATGTCGGTCGTTGCCTCGACGATCACGACGCCTTCGACTCTCGCTTGCCGGGCGATCTCCGGGTAGGTGGGATCCACCTGCTTGATCAGCTTGGGGGGCTTAATCTCGCCGATGGCCCGAACCGGGGCTTCAACCTCGCCGACAACCCCGCCCAAAACTCCGCCGACGACTCCGCCGAGGACTCCGCCGACGACTCCGCCTTCGACGCCGCCTTCGACGCCGCCCTCAATCCCGATGTCAGAGAGCTGCTCTTCGGCGATCTCTTCCGGGATGTCCACGGGGGCTACGAGCCGGCCGGGCTCGATCGAGGCGGACGCCTGGACGGGCTTGATACGGGTTTTGGCTCTTGAGGAGCCGCGCCTCTTGGC
>CAZJBD010000090.1:0-9828 GCA_964544265.1 uncultured Eubacteriales bacterium | reverse complement strand
CTGGCCCCCCTTGGGATACAAGGGGGGCAAAAGGAAGGTGTTTCCGTAGAGGAGTGGTGGGCGATAGAGGATTCGAACCTCCGACTCCTACCGTGTGAAGGTAGTACTCTGGCCACTGAGTTAATCGCCCACGGCGGTCATATTTTACGTCATTCGCCTGCGATGTCAATTTTGCTCCCCATTAAACGTCGAACAGTATAGTCGTCGAGAGACGTATAATTCCGGGAACACGACCCTTTTTATTCCGTATTTAAAAATCATAGCGCTGATTTTCCGGGGCAAGGATTCCTAAGGTGCTTGATGGCTCTCCCTGCCGACCCGGTGGGGGTAGAAACTTTGGTTGACAAGAGGCAATTTTCTCCATATAAATAAGTTAATGGCAATCAAGCGGTGTCCTTACTGCCGGGCGATTATCGACGAAAAAGACCAGTATTGCAACAACTGCGGCACCCAGCTCCTCTTCCCCGAGGATGCCGACGCCGAAGAGGAGATCAAGGGGGAAAAGATCGTCGACGAGGACGTCGAGGACAAGGACTACGAGATCCCTAAACCTGAAGATGAGGAGTCTGAAAAAGCGGAGTCCGCCGAAGAGGAGGAGCTCGAGGCTGGCGGGGCCGAACCGGAAGAACAGAAAGCGTCGCAAGAAGAGGAAGAAGAGGTGATCCTGGTCGACGAAGATAAAAGTGCAGAGGCGGGTGCGGCAAGCACGACCGAGGTTGTCAGGGAGGAAAAGGCCCCGGAGGAAAGTCCCGCCGGCATGCCTGCCCAGGGAGATGCTCTTCCGGAGCTTCCTGCGGAGCCCAGCGCAGAGCTTCCTGCGGAAGGGGCCGCTGACGTCCTAGCGGCTAATAGGGATGAGAGTCGACGTGAAATCGAAGAGGGCATGGCCGAAAAATTCGAGGAAGAAGCCGGGATGGAAAAGCAGGTCCCGGCGCCGAAGAAGCCCCTAACCTTTGATACCCGGGAACTGGACCAAATCGGCAGGACGGCCGAGCTGGGAAAGGAGCAGATCGAGAAGTTCCTGGAGGTTCTCAAAGAAAGAGAAGAGGAAAGTAAAGCCCGGAGCATCAAGCCTCCGGAGCCCGAAGATAATCTTCCTGCTTGGGCAAGAGAAATGAAGGAACAAGCCCCGGCCTCCGGGCTCGAGCGGACGGATGAGGCCGTGAGCCGGGAGGAAGGCGAAGAACGGGAGGGACCAAAAGTCCGCGAGCCGCGACCTTCAAGCGGGGAGGAGGGTACCGAAGAGGAGATCAAGAGGCCCGCCCGCCGGATTTCGGATTCGGGGATCGGTCTCCCGGAAAAAGTGACCCAGACGACTCTCCCATTCGAGAAAGCAATCCCTAGGGAGGAAATCCCCGCTGAAACGAAAGCCGGTCGCTTCCGGAAGGAAGAACCTTACGAAGAGGAGGCAGAAGGGGAAGAACCCACGAGGGTGCGTCCGCCCTTTAAGCTTTCGGTTTTCCTCAAAGCGAAGTTTTTCGATATCCTCTTCGTGTCCGTCTTTTGGCTTGTGTCTCTGTGGCTAGCCGCCCGTTCGATGAACGTAACGATTTTCCAGATGTTCAGCGTCGTCCCCAACGGTCTGTTCATCCTCCTGGGTGCCCTCCTCGCCCTCTATTTCTTCCCGTTCTATTTTTTCCTGGGCGAGACGCTCGGAGACAGGCTTTTCCGGGACGAAGACTAAGCCTGGACCTCTTCGCCCAGCTCGAAATCCTTACCCAGGAATCTTTCTTTTGCCCTTTCGTCGGCGGCGATTATTGAAGGGGGGCCTTCGACCAGAATCTCTCCCTCGTCGATGACGCAGGCGCGGTTGACGACCTTAAAGGTGTCCCGGACGTTGTGGTCGGTCAGGACGATTCCGATTCCTCTGTCCCGGAGCCGGAACAAGATCTTCTGGAGTTCGATGATAGTCAGGGGATCGATACCCGTGAACGGCTCGTCAAGAAGGAGAAACTTGGGATTGAGGACGAGGGCGCGGGCGATCTCAAGCCTTCGCCGCTCACCTCCGGATAAACTGTCGGCCGACTGTCCAGCCAGATCGAGGAGGCCCAGCTCTCCGAGGAGCCTGCGGCCGGCTTCTTTCCGCTCCCGCCGCGTGCCGGGAAGGAATTCAAGAATGAGCTTGAGGTTGTCCTCCACGGAGGCCTTGAGGAAGGCCGAGCCCTCCTGGGGAAGGTAGGTGATGCCAAGCTTGGCACGGTTACAGGTCGTCATGCGCGAGATGTCGGTCCCGTCGACGGAAATGCTGCCGCTGTCGGGATGGACGAGCCCCACGACCATCTGGAAGGTGGTCGTCTTTCCAGCCCCGTTCCGGCCGAGGAGGCCGACGATTTCCCCTGCCCGGACTTCGAGGGACAAGTCCCTGACGACGACCCGGTTGTTGTAGCTCTTGGTCAGGTTTTCTGCCCGAAGCACCGGCATGGCCAGATCACTCCTCGTCGGCGTTATTGCCGCATCAAATCCCGAGAGATAACCGCTCGGCGAGGGCCGAGGGGAGTTTTTCGTTAAGAATCTTTCTCTTGGCCTCCGCGACGTCGTACTCAACCCGGAAGAATCTTACGGTCCTGGCCTCGGAGTCGTAGACGGCGAAGGCCGCCCTGGCATTGCGGTCCCGGGGCTGGCCCACTGATCCGGGATTGATGAGGTAGCGCGTGCCTTTCTCCAGCTTGATCTCGTTAGAGTTGCCCTCGAGAAACGTCCCTTCGACGGCCTGGTCTTTTTCGGAATAGACGAAGGGAAAGTGGGTGTGGCCGAAAAAGCAGATCGGCGTTTGGAAGTATCCGAAGGCCTCGGCGGCGTCGAACTCCCCGAAGATGTAGTAGTCCTCGTCGAAGGGAGCGCCATGGCAGATCGTGATCGTCTCGTGGACAATCTCCGGGCTCTTCGAGAGCCTGTAGAGGAATTCGAAGTTCTTTTTCGTGATGTTGGCCGTCGTCCAATGGATGGCGGAGGCGGCGATGGGATTGAACGTCTGAACGGAGTCCAGACCGCTGACGGCCTTGTCGTGGTTGCCCCGGACGATGGAGAGTGGTCTCAGCGTCAGGATCTTCTGGATGACCTCATTGGGGGAGGCCCCGTAGCCGACGAGGTCGCCCAGGCAGAGGTAATAATCGATCTTTTTCTTTTGGATGAACTTGAGGACCGCGTGGAAGGCCTCCATGTTGCCGTGGATGTCGGTAAACACGAGGTAGCGCATCGTCTTTAAGCCCTCCCCTTGACCGAAGCATATAGTTTGTCGGCATGGAATGAGCTTCGGACGAGCGGCCCGGCCACGACATCGGCGAAACCGAAATTGAGCGCGATTGACCGGAGATCGTCGAACTCCCAGGGGGGGTAATACTTCTCGACCGGAGCGTTGGCCTGAGAAGGCCGGAGGTATTGGCCGATGGTCAGGAGGTCGCAATCGGCCCGCCGCAAGTCGGAAAGCGTTTGCAGCAGGTCCTCCTGCTTTTCGCCCAGGCCGATCATCAGGCCGGACTTAGTGAGGGCATTCCTCCTCTTGGCGGCTGCCAGGATTTCAAGAGACCTCCGATAATTGCCGATCGGCCTGCCGATCCGCGGGTAAAGAAATTCCGTGGTTTCCAGGTTGTGATTCAGGATGTCCGGCCCTGCGTCGAGCACGACGTCCAGGGCTTCCATGTTTCCGTTGAAATCCGGGATTAAGACCTCGATCTTCGTCTGCGGCGATTCCTCCCGGACGGCCCGGATGGTCTGAGCGAAGATCGATGCTCCCCCATCGGCGAGGTCGTCCCTGGTCACGGAAGTGATGACGGCGTATTTCAAGCCCAGCAAGCGGACGACGGCCGCGACCTGCCCAGGATCAGCCTCATCCGGGACCGAGGGCTTGCCCTTGGCAACCGCACAGAAACCGCAGGAACGCGTGCAGATGTCCCCTAAAATGAGGAACGCGGCCGTCCGATTGGACCAGCACTCCCCGATATTTGGGCAGCGGGCGCTCCGGCAGATCGTATGGAGCCGGTGCTCCTTCAGGACCCCGGCGACGTGGAAGAAGTCCGGGTCCGAGGGTAGCTTGACATTGAGCCAAACGGGTTTTTTGCCTCCTCCGGGCGTTTGCTTCCCCTCTGGTTGTTCTGAAATCCGGGCGGTCGTACTCACAGGATTCTTTTTCAATTGCTGAAGATTCCGAAAAAATGAGGATCCGTCAATATTCCAGATCGCGGTCTCTCTTGATCCGGCGTCTCATCCGCTTCCGGGCCACGGCTTCCTTCATGCGGCGTTTCTCTCCGGGCTTGAAATAAACGGAATGTTTCTTGATCTCCTTGATGATGGCTTCCTGCTGAACCTTCCTCTTGAACCGGCGCAGGGCGGATTCCAAGCTCTCTCCTTCGTCGAGCACAACAAATGCCAAAAAAATTCACCTCCATTCTTTCGGAAAGTACCTGATTTTATACCCGATTCAGGGGGAATTGTCAAGGAAGTGCGGAACGTCGTCCAGGCTGTCTAAGTCTTCCTGACTTGATACCCTGCTTTTTTTATGCAAGTTAGAGCGCCGATCCTCAGGGGTTCGATAAAGGGCACGGTCAGGTCCTCCTGGCGGAGGACGAGAGGGATCTCCGTGCAGCCGGCCATGATCGCTTCTGCGCCATGCCGGACCAAATCTCCAGCGATCGCGATGATCGTCCGCCTTAATTGTTCCGTCGTGAAGCCGGCTTTGATCCCCCGCTTTCCATAGACGGCCTCCATAACTTTTTCCTGCTCATCTTGGCCGGGGATGATGACTTCGATTCCGCTTCGGGCAAAGGCATCCCGGACGATTTCGGTGCGGACCGTTCCGGTCGTGGCGATGAGCCCGATCTTTCGGATCCCGGGGACGGCGGCCAGAGTGTATTTTCGAGCCTCATCGAGGAGGTTTATAAACGAGACGCTCATCCCGGCGGCGATATCTTTGAGGAAATAGTGGGCCGTGACGCACGGCATGACGATGATGTCCGCCCCGGCCCGCTCCAAGGCCTTCAGGCCTGCGCGGAGCATGGGGACCGGGCTCGGGCCGCCATGAAGGACGGCTTCGGTCCTGTCCGGGACCCGGGGGTCGCTCCTGATGATGATGGGGACATGCTCCCCGTCTCTGCCGGCTTCGGTATTCCTGACGATGAGGTCGAAGAAATAGGCCGTAGCTTCAGGTCCCATTCCGCCGAGAATGCCTATCGTTTTGTGCCTTGCGCCGCGTGATGTCCTGGGCTGTTTTTTTGACCTTACCCGAGCGCGCCCTCTAATCGACATTTTATCCTTCGCGTTTATCCGTCCGGACGAACAGCTCGAGAGACATGGTTATTATTATAGTCAAAAAATGCGGGAGAGGCCAGGGACGTCAAACATTTAAGATTGCCAGCAGGATGCAAATTGGTATTCCGGGCATAGCCGGAAGCCGGCATCGTCGCCTGAATAGATCCATACTTAACTTTTCAGGATTAACAGCTATAATGAAGAAAATTATGATGGACGCTAATCGCAGCCGAATTCTCGCGGTTCCCAGATTCGAGGAGATTTCATGGCTCATTCATGGCTTCGGGACGGGAGCATGGTCGGAGAGAGACTTCGCGACGAGTGAGGAGTGGAGGGAGTTTTGTCTGGTCATTTTGGACCAGGTTCATTCCGATATCGTTCACCGTATCGAGGGACCTTCGGAACAGAAGCTTCGAGGCGATGCGCTCATCTCCGGCAGGCCGGGTCTTCTCCTTGCGATCAAGACTGCTGACTGCCTCCCCGCTCTCCTCGTGGATGAAGATCACCGCGTCATCGCGGCCGTCCACTGCGGCTGGCGCGGGACGTTGAAGAGAATCCTGGAGCGAGTGGTCAGGGACCTTCGCGAGGGAGATGGCTCCGACCCTTCCAGGCTCCTCGTCGCCCTGGGGCCGTGCATCGGTCCGGACTGCTACGAGGTCGGCCCGGGAGTCAAAACGGCGTTTGAAGAGGCGGGTTTTTCTCCCAGCATTCTTCGTGAGCAAAAATCGACGCCGGGAAAATATTTACTTGACCTCCGGGGAGCTAACCGCGAACAGCTCGACCGTGCTGGGGTGAAGCGGGAGAACATTTTTTCATGCAACGCTTGCACGCACTGCCGCTCTGACCTCGTGTCCTATCGGCGGGACAAGAGCAAAACGAAAAGGATGTTCTCCTTCATCGGCATGAAGGCCTGAGTCGAGTTGCTTTTTGTCTTGTTTTTCTTTATTCTTTATCATCATGGAAAAAACAATCGGTGACATCGAACTGCCTGGATTCCCTCTTTTCAAAAAAGGGAAGGTCAGGAATGTTTTCGACCTCGGCGACAAGCTTCTCGTCGTGGCCACCGACAGAATCTCTGCTTTCGATTTCGTCCTGCCTTCGCTCATTCCTTACAAGGGGAAGGTCCTCACCCAGCTGTCCAAATTCTGGTTTGACTTCGCGGCGCTCATCTGCCCCAACCACCTCATCGCTGCTGAGATTGCGGCCTTCCCCGCTTTGCTCCGGCCGTTCGCCGAGATCCTGGAAAAGCGGTCCATGCTCGTTCGCACGACCAAAGTCGTGCCCGTCGAATGCGTCGTCCGCGGCTATCTCGCCGGATCGGGATGGCATGAATACAAAACTTCGGGTCGGATCTCCGGCATCAAGATCCCCGAAGGGCTTAAGGAATCGGATCGCCTGGAGGAGCCGATCTTCACGCCCGCGACCAAGGCTGAGGAAGGCCATGACGTCAACATCTCGTTCAAGGAGATGCAGAAACTCGTGGGCGGCGACCTGGCCCGCAAGATCAAGAAGGTTTCCCTGGAGCTTTACCAGAGGGCATCTCTGCATGCCCTATCCAAGGGGATCATTATCGCGGACTCGAAGTTTGAGTTCGGCCTGGCCGGCAACGAGCTCGTCCTCGTCGATGAACTCTTCACGCCCGATTCGTCGCGCTTCTGGCCGCTCAAGACCTACAGCCGCGGCAAGCCCCAGCCGAGTCTGGACAAGCAGTTCGTCCGGGATTACTTGGAAACGACCGGCTGGGACAAGCAGTCCGCGCCGCCCGTCCTGCCGGCTGGGATCATCGAAAAAACGTCCCGGAAGTACCTGGAGATCTACAGGCTCCTTACGGATAAGAATGACCTCCCATGAACGACCTCGTTGATTTCCATATCCACTCCAACAGGAGCTGTGACGGGGATTTTTCCCCCCAAGAGCTCCTTCTCCTCGCCAGAGACAAGGGATTCCGGGCCATCTCCATTGCTGATCATGACACGGTCGCTGCCTACCCTGATGTTTTGGAGGAAGGAAAGAGAACCGGAGTGGAGGTCATTCCGGGCATCGAGGTGACAACCCTCTACGATGGACGCGAATTCCACCTTCTCCTCCCGTTCGTCGATTGGGAGTCGGAAGCCCTTGGGGCCATCATTCGGCGTATGACCGAATCCAGACTTGCCGAAGCCCAGGAGCGGGTGGCCAAGCTCCGGGACCGGGGCATCGAACTCACCTGGGAAGAGGTCTGGCAAAAGAGCCAGCCTTATCCTCCGCTGGGTGTCAAGATCGCCCAGGTCCTTCTCGATAAGCCCGGAAGCGAAAGGGATCCGGTTCTGGGCAAATATTTGGAAGGGGAGAGGGGGGCTTATGGACCTTTCCTGTTTTATCGGGACTATTTCATGGAGGGGAAACCCGCCTTCGTGCCGAAGAGGCACGTTCCTCTCCTGGACGTCCTGGCCGCGGCGCCCCAGACAGGAGGAGTTCCGGTCCTGCCTCACCCCGGCGCCGCTTTTCAAATGACGACCATGGAAGACCTTGAGAATCTTAAGGGGCATGGACTTGCAGGAGTCGAGGTCTACACGTTCTATCACACGCCTGCGCAGATCGCCTCATACCGCCGGATGGCCGATGAGCTAGGCCTCATCCCTACGGCCGGGTCAGATTTTCATGGCAGGATCAAACCCCACGTTCTGTTCGGCGCCCTTACCGACGGCCGTTACTGGATGGTAGAGGAATTGCGCAAGAGGAGGCCTCAATGACCTGGAATGCCCTCGACATCATTCTCTTCGCTATACTCCTCATAACCTTGATCCTTGGCCTGATCAAGGGATTCGTCAGGCAGATCATCGGCATCATCGCGGTCATCGGCGGACTCATCCTCGCGGCTAACTACTATCATTTGATCTATCCCCTCTTCCATAAGCTCATATCTTCCGTCCTCGTTTCGAACTTCCTCGCTTTTCTTTTTATTTTCGGGGTGGTCCTCCTAGCCGGCTTCCTCATTGGGCTTCTGGCCTCGAAGCTGATGAAGGGGCCGCTGGCTTTCATCAACCATATCTGGGGAGGGGTCATAGGTCTCATCAAAGGGATTCTGATCTGCGGGGTTCTGGCGTTCGCCCTTCTGGTTTTCGAAGTCGAAAAAGACGCCCTGGCGGGTTCCCGGCTGGCGCCGTTCTGTCTCCAGGTTACCCGGGCCATCGTCAACATCATTCCTCGGGACCTCAAGGCGAAGTTCAAAACGGCCTACGAAGAGATGCGAGAGGGGGGAGGGAGCCATGGACAAAAAATTTAGCGACCTCAATATCCATCAGAAACTGGAACTGACCATCAAGGAGATGGTGGACAAGGAATTGAACCTGAAGGATGTCCTGAAAGAATTCGAGAAGATCTACTTCGAAACCGCCGCTAAGAAGTTTAATGGCAACCAAACGAAAATGGCCAAGGCCCTGGGGATTCACCGCAATACCCTTCACAACCGGATTAAGGCTCTAAAGCCGAAAAAACGGACTTAGCACTCTCTATTAAAGACTGCTAATTTCTTTGATTTTCCCCTTGACAATAAGGCCTTTTCCGACTATATTAGCACTCCCAATTTAAATTTGCTAATATTCATTTTAAAAGGAGGTTTATATGAAGGTTCAACCATTACATGACAGAGTTCTTCTCAAGAGATTAGAAGAACAGGAGGTCAAAAGGGGAGGGATCATCATCCCCGATACGGCCAAGGAAAAGCCGCAAGAGGCCGAGGTCATTGCGGTCGGCAAGGGCCGCACGACGGACGAGGGCAAGGTCATCCCGCTCGAGCTCAAGAAGGGGGATAAGGTCCTCATCGGCAAGTACAGCGGCACGGAAGTGACGATCGACGGCATTGAACACATCATCGTCAGGGAAGAAGAAATCCTGGCGATCATTTCAAGATAGGAGGAAACATGGCAAAACAAATCATACTTGGCGATGACGCCAGACAGGGCCTTCTCAGAGGCGTGAACGCTCTCAGCAACCTGGTCAAGGCGACCCTGGGCCCCCGCGGGAAGAATGTCGTCCTGGACAAGAAGTTTGGCTCCCCCACCAGCACCAAGGACGGTGTCACGGTGGCCAAGGAAGTCGAGCTCAAGGACCCCTGGGAGAACATGGGTGCTCAGCTGGTCAAGGAAGTCGCTTCCAAGACCTCCGACGTGGCGGGCGACGGAACGACCACGGCCACGGTTCTGGCCCAGGCCGTCTATCGGGAGGGCATCAAGCACGTGACCGCCGGACGGAATCCCATCCTCATCAAGAAGGGGATTGACAGGGCCGTAGAAGAGGTCGTCAAAGACCTCAAGAAGATGAGCCGAGAGGTCAGCGGCGAGATGATCATCCAGGTCGGCGCCATCTCCGCCAACAACGATGAATCCATCGGCAAGATCATCGCCGAGGCCATGGACAAGGTTGGGAAGGACGGTGTGATCACGGTGGAAGAAGCAAAAGGATTGGAAACGACGCTCGACATCGTGGAAGGCATGCAGTTCGACCGCGGCTATCTCTCTCCTTACTTCATCACCGACCCGGATAGAATGGAGTGCGTCCTGGGGAATCCGCTGATCCTGCTCCACGAGAAGAAGATCAGCAACC